>NZ_CDWWXA010000110.1:0-11206 GCF_977971845.1 Frankia sp. CeCAU1
GCTAGCGCCGACAGGGCGACGGCGGGCAGTTTCTGCGTGTCCAAGTCGTGGCGGTCCGTCGGATCGTTGCCGCTCCAGACGGCGCCGGTGTACCAGGATGTCAGTCGCCACAGCGCGGCGCGCAGCTCGTTGCCTTCAGGCAGAGCCGGGCTCTCTCGGCGTTCCACCGCGGCCTGCCACCCGATCGCCGAGCCGTACCAGCGCAACTCGTCCTGCCCACTGGCGAAGCGCCGACCGCAGCTGTTCGAGCCCCGCTCGCCCGCCCAGGCAACAAACGAAATCAGCCGGAGAAGCCGTTGGCGATCGTCCATTCCCCCTAAATATCACCTTCTGTGGCCCCCTGTTCGCGCTTTGTCGCTCGCGACGAGAACCAGGACGGTGAGCGGTTGGGCGAGAGTGAGGACGCGTATCGCCGGGTCGGGTGCGCTGGCGCGGACGATCGCGTGCAGGGAGGCGTGCGCCGCTGGTGGCGCCGGCGGTCGACCTGTCCGTCGTCGACCTGTCCGTCGTCGGGCTGCTCGGCGCGGCACCTGGCGGTGCACGGCGGGCCCTGCGGAGGTGGCGCAATCGGTGCCGCCACTGCTGTCGCTGGCATCCTCGCCATGGTCAACGGCTCCTGACCGACCGGGTAACGCTGACCGGCGGCGTCTCGGCCACCGCCGGAGTCCATCGCTGCGTTGCCAGGCAGCCCATAGTTCGGTGCAGACGCTGTCCGCCAGTTGTAGCGGCCATGCCCGTTCGTGCCGAGGGGTCCTGTCACCTGGGGCGGCGCCCAGGTGACAGGACCCCTCGGGCCTTGCGGAGCTGCGGTCAGGCCGCGCGCTCCAGGGGATCAATGCCCGCGGGTGGCATCGGCTGGGGCGGGTGGAGCCGGGTCGGACGCCCGAGGTCGCTATCGGCGGTGAAGCTTTCCGTCAGGGGCTTGGCGGTGGGCGGCCAGAGGCCGGCCAGTTGGCCCAGGCCGAGGCGACCGGTCCCGGGCCGGGTGAGGGGTAGCCAGCGGGTCAGGGTGGCGTCGAGATGCTGGTCGGGTTCGGCGAGGTCGGCGGCCGTGGTCGCGACCGGTACCCGCGCCGGGTCGTCAAGGCTGCGCAGCGCCTCCGCGAGGGCCTCGCGGAGGCGGGCTTCGCGGCGCAGGGTGGTGGTCCAGATCAGGACCGGGGTGATGATCCGGGTCGCCTTGGCGAGCCGGTCGTAGGCGTCGATCTTGTAGGTGAGGCGGCGGAGGGCTTCGGTGCCGAAGTCGAGTTCGAGGAACCATTCGATCTCGGCGCGGCCGTGTGCCCACTTGCCGTACGCGTCGGGCCGCACGATGTCGCCGAACGAGCGGGCGCAGCGTTCCTCCGACCACCAGGCTGTGAGCCGGCTGGTGGCGTCGGGCTGGCGGGCGTGGTGGACCAGCCGGGTGAACATGCCGTTGACCGCGACCCGGTGCGCCAGGTGCAGGGAGTGGGCGATGCCCATGGCCCGGTCGTGCTGGTAGCCGATCTTCTTCGGGTCCAGGCCGTCCTCGTGGGCCAGCACGGCCGCGCCGGCGACGTCGAGGACGTAGTGCATGGGCGACAGGCCCCTGGCGGCCAGAGGCTGGAACCGGTCGAGGACCCGCCAGCGGTACAGCTCCAACAGGCGGATGTTCGCCGACCGGCGGGTGACCCAGCCCAGCTCGACGATCTGGTGGGTGGTCAACACCAGGTGCTCGTGGATCATGCGGGTGATCCACCGGTCCCGGGGGGTGAGGTGGCGGACCAGCCAGAGCTGGTGCTCGGCGCTGGACACGACGCGGGCGGTGGGCCGGGTGTAGGTGCGGCGGCCGAGGTAGGTCTGCTGCGGAGGATTCGTGATCACGTCGAGGGTCTCCCAAAGAGGTCGTCAGGCAGGCGGAGGTAGACGAACGGACAGACAGAACGGGCAGACGGTCGGGACCAGTGGGGGCGAGCGGGCTGGCGTGTCCGCGCCCGGACCCGCCACCCGACACCCCACGAGGTGCACACCCGTCCCGCCCGTCCGGGCGGGGGCCCTCATCCGACCGCGGCCAGCACACCTGTCCCGGCCGGTTCCACCGGACCGAGATCAACCATGTCGACGTCATCCGGCCCGACCGGTACCAACCCGTCGTCGGCATCCGACGCGAGCGCGGCCGTACCGACCTCGGGCAGGTCGGCGGCGGGGGCGTGTTCCTCCAACACCAGATGCGCCTCGGTGCGTAGCTGCGTGACCAGGGCCCGCGCCCGCTTCGAGCCGACTTTCAACCGCTTGCGCAGCTCGTCCGAGGAGATCGGACGGCGGTGCTCCTCCCAGTAGCGGGCATCCTCCCGGCGCGCCCGCTCCACCAGCGAGCCGTCGAGTACCACGGTGCTCGGCCGGCCGGGAGCGCGCTGCGCAGGAACCGCCACCACCTCGGCCCGCGGGCTCTCGCCTCCGGACGGCGCAGACACGGCGGTGGACGCCGCTGCCCCGCCGGTCTCTGCCGGCCGGGACGCGGGCGCAGGGATCGTGACGTCCTGTGCTTCGGGGTGGAAGGTGGTGGGGTGGCGCATCGCGCGCAACAGCCCCGGGCCAACTTCAGACCAACCAATAAGCAATGCCGGACCAACAGCATCGAACGCGGCTTTTCCGTAGTCCCCCGCAATCACCGGCTCAGCTACATTGAGCGCCAGTGTGACCACGCTGGAGAACACCAACAGCCGCCGAGCCGGATGCAGCAGCTCAGCCGGCGCGCCCTGCACCGCCAACTGCCGCGTCCCCAGCAAAAGGCCCACCACGGACAAATCGACGGCAGGGGCCACCAAGGGGGCAACCCAGACTGGCACCCCGAGACGTAGCCCGAGCTGGAACACATTGCCGAACCCGAAGGCGAACGTCAACCCGACGACCACAACCATGATCACGGTGACGAGAGTGACCGCCACATCCCGTCCCGCCGCCGACGGCACCACAACCGGACCGTCCACCACGGCCGTGCCCTCGGCGGCCATCAGGCACCCGCCTTGGCCAGCGCCCGCGCCGCTACCGGCCGGGACCCGTCACTGGGCGTGATAACCGCAGGTACACGAGCCGAAACCACCAGGCTCGCCTTGGCCCGGTTTTGCGTGGATGCTGTACGAGCCTCCCCTCGGACACTCTCGTTCGTACATGATCTCTTGAGGCTGGGCTTCGGCGGTCACTCGGTGGGTTCCCGGCTCGTAGATCAGCTGGAGCCCGAGCTGGGTGTAGATCTCGGCCTTGTCAGCTGGGTCGGCCTCAGCGAGGACCGTGACGATGTCGCCCATGACGGTGACGATGTCGCTGATCTCCTGTTCAGTCATGCGCTGACGGTCGGTCGATCTCGGCCCACGACCCGAAAGCTCGCGGCTCGCGGCCCAAGAGCCCACGACCCGAGGGAAAGGGACGCACACCGGGTCGAAGATCCGCCGCGGTGGAGTCACCACACGTCGCACTAATCACTACACGTCGCACTAATCACTACACGTCGTACTGCCGGGCGTGCGGATGACCGCGACCGCGCACTGGGCGTGTGTCACACACTGTGAACTGATGGAGCCCAGCAGCAGCTCGGCAAATCCGCCGCGGCCCCGGGCTCCGATGACCAGGAGCTGCGCCCCCGCCGCGGCCCGCAGCAGGCTGGACGCGGCCGCTCCGCGGATCAGGTCCGTGCGCACATCGAGATCACCCGGCTCGGGCAGACCCACGCGCACCGCCTCGTCCAGCACGGCCCGCGCGGCGCCTTCGAGGGCGGCGTCGACGAGGGCCGTTCCGCCGGATCCCGTCGCACCGAACGCGGGACCACCGAGCGCCGACCCGCCGAGCGCCGCATCGGCGGGCTCCGGGTCACCAAATCCTGGACGATCATCGAGTACCGTGCCCCCCGATGCCGTGCCCCGAACTCCACGGCCGGCGAATCCCGGAGCGAAGCCCGTTTCGCCCGGGTCCGTCCGGATAGATCCGGTCCCGCCCGGATCCGTGTCGCCAAGCCCCGCCCCGGCCGACGCCGCACCAGCCGGCCCGGCACGAACGGCCCCGGCGCCCACCGTGGGTACCGCGCCGGCGGACCTGGCACCGCAGAGTCCCAGCCGGACAACGCACTCCGGTGACAGCGGCGCCCAGGCGTGCAGGATGCGCAGCGACGCCCGGCGCAGCGCCGCCTCCTGGGCGGCCCACCGCAGCGCGGCCAACGAGCAGGCGGACCCGTCCACCCCGACGACGACGGGCCCGCTCTCGGCCGGCTCCGCCGACCTGCCGTGGACCACGACCACCGGCGCCGACGCCCCGTACACGCACGCCATGCTGACCGAACCGGCAGGCAGGCGGCGCGGCCGGTCACGGCCGCGGGCACCGAGGACGAGCATGACCGCGCCCTCCGACTCGGTCAGTATCGTGTCCACCGGGTTCCCGTACACGGTCCGCTCGACGATCCAGGCGTCGGGCTGGGCCTCGCGGACCCGGTTGACGACGTCGTGCAGCATCCACTGGGCCGTCCAGCGGGGATGCTCCGGTGAGGTGGCGGGCGGCGGCTTCACCCGCGTGCAGAACGGGCCGGCCGCGGCCCAGACGAGCACGGCACGCACCCGCGCGCTACAGCGACGCCCCGCGCGCACGGCCCACCGCAGCGCGCGCTCGGCATCTGTCGACCCGTCGATCCCGACCACGATGTCCGCCACGCGACACCGCCTCCCCTCCGAGCATCCTCGCTCGCCGAGCAGGCATCCGTCCCAATCCCGTGTCTACTACAACACGAAGAGCCAACGGGCGCGAGGGGAGACAGACGGGAGACCGTGGATGGATCTCCCGGCAGTGGCGGACGCCGGTCATGAACAGGTCAATATCGTTCATGACCAGGTCGATATCGTTCACGAAGAACCAAATATCGGTCACGAAACGGTAACAGATCTCGGTGCCGACCAGGGTGTGCGCGGAAAACCCGAGGGAACACCAGGAGAGGAGGTGGTACGGATGTCGGTCCGTCCGACCCCCGCCTCGGTGCTCGGGCCGAAGGCCGAGGTTCCCGAGCCGGCGACGGCGGTGGTGGAGCTACTGGGGATACTGCGCCGCCATCTGGGCATGGATCTTGCCTGGCTCGGTCGCATCGAGGCGGACGTCCTCGTCGTGCAGGTCATCAACGGGGACGGCGCGTCGTTCCAGCTGGCCCCGGGCTCCACCGTTCGGCGCGAGAGCGCCCTGTTCGGACGCGTCCTGTCCGGTGAGTTTCCCACCGTCATCCCGGACACCCGAGCCGATCCGCGCATCCTGCGACTGCCCGTCGTCGACGAACTCGACGTGGGGGCCTACGCCGCCGTGCCGCTGGTCGACAGCGACGGCATCGTCTACGGCCTGGCCGGCTGTCTCGGGCACGGGCCGCATCCGCACCTGCGGCCGCGCGACGGCCGGTTCCTGCGGATGATCGCGGAGATCCTCGGCGATTCCGTGACCGACCTGCACCGGATGTGGGAGGTCCGCAGCCGCGTCTGGCGCGACGTCAGCCATGTGATCGACGGCGGGGGGCCCGCGCTCGCCTTCCAGCCGGTGCTCGACCTCGAACACGGAAAGATCATCGGAGTGGAGGCGCTGTCCCGGTTCTCGGACTACGCCCGCAGCCCGTCACAGTGGTTCACCGCGGCAGGCTCCGTCGGCCTCAACGTCGATCTCGAACTCGCCGCGGTCCGACGCGCGCTCGCCGTGCTGCCCCGGCTGCCGACGCACATGATCCTCGCGATTAACGTCTCGGCGACGACTCTCTCGGCCGGCCTGGTGGATATGATCATGAACGAGGATGCCGAACGCATCCTCGTGGAGATCACCGAGCACGAACGGATCGGCGACACTCCGGCAATCAACCGCGACATCGAGCACCTGCGCCGGCTCGGCGTCCGAATCGCCGCCGACGACGTGGGTACCGGCTATGCCGGGCTGGAACAGCTCGTCCGGCTGCGACCGGAGATCATCAAGATGGACTGCTGCCTGACCCAGGGCATCGACACCGACCCGGCCCGGCGGGCCGTGGCCGCCGGGCTGGTGCACGTCGCCAAGGAGATCGGAGGCAGCGTGGTCGCCGAGGGCATCGAGACCGCGGCCGAGCTCCAAGCCACCCGGGAGACCGCGATCCCCTACGGCCAGGGCTTCCTTCTCGGCCCGCCCACCCCCGTCCTGCCCGAGGCCGTCAGGTAAGCCCCGCCGTCAGGTAAGCTCCGGCGCGCTCGGCCGCAGTGGCGGCGGTCAACCATCGACGGCGGTCAACCATCGACGGCGGGGCTCTCCCGACGCAGCCGGAACCAGACGACCTTCCCGTCGCCGGGGATGACGTCGGCGCCCCAGGTCTCAGCGAGCTCGGCCACCAGGTGCATGCCCCGCCCGCCGAGCGAGTCGGTGTCGACCTGCTGCACCTGCGGGAGGCGGCTGTCCGGATCCTGGACGCCGACCCACACCTGGTGGTCGGTTGTCCGGATCTCCAGAACCGGCTCACCGCGGCCGTGCACGACGGCGTTGGTGACCAGTTCGCTGGCGAGCAGCACGACGATCTCGGTCAGCTCCGCCGCGAAGCCGGTGCCGGCGAGGCCCGCGGCCAGCCGGACCCGGGCCTGCCGGGGCGCGATCGGGCTGAGCGGCAGCACGAACCTGTCCAATGGCTCGCCGGGCTCGCCCGACTCGCCGGGCAGCTCCGGTTTACCCGTCATGTGAAGGACATTTCCTTGCAATCATGTGGATAAACCAGATGTCGGAGCTCAGTCCGTGACCTGCGCGAGCACCTCGTCCCAGTCCCGCAGGAAACGATCGAGACCGTACCGGGCCAGGGCCGCCCGCCGGGCCTTCTTCCCGTACGCCCGAGCGAGGTCCACCGAAGCGGGAACGGTCCAGCTCAGCGCACGCCGCGCGGGCGGAACTGAACACTGATCCGCGGCCCGACCGGCCGCGCCGTCTTGGGCACGGCATGGTCCCACGTGCGCTGGCAACTGCCTCCCATCACGAGCAGGTCGCCGTGGCCAAGGTCGTGCCGGATCGTCGGGCCGCCCCCGCCCCCGCCCCGCGGCCGCAGCAGCAACGCCCGCGGGGCACCCAGAACGGCGATCGCGACCATGGTGTCGCGGAACCCACCCGGCCCGACGCGATCGCCATGCCAGGCCACACTGTCACGCCCGTCGCGATACAGGCACAGCCCGGCGGTGGCGAAGCCCTCGCCCAGCTCGGCCGCATAGTGCTCGTCGAGGACCCGCTTCGCCGCGCCGAGCGCCGGATCGGGCAGCGACGCACGCTCGTCGTAGAAGGCGAGCAGCCGGGGAATGTCGACGACCCTGTCGTACATCGTCCGCTGCTCCGCCCGCCAGGGGACACGATCGCGCAGCCGCTCGAAGAGCACGTCGGCTCCAACGATCCAGCGGGGCCGCACGTCGACCCACGCACCCCGCGCGAGCCCGACTCGTCGGACGGACGTCCCGAGTGGACCGACCTCGACCGCCGGGGCGTCATCGAGCAACGAGGCCTGGAACGCCGCGATCTCCATGCTTCGACACTACCAAACACACGTTCGAAGACAGGTCTGCGACAAGCCCGAAGGCCCGAAGGCCGTCACAGGTTGACGGGCGAGTAATCGGAGCAGGAATAGACGAGGGTAGCCGGCGGGGTCCCCTCGAACCGCATCGTTCCGATGTACGTCGCCCCCGTCGGCGACTTCCGCGAGGTCTTCAGCTCCACGACAGGCCTACGGATCCCGCTTTCCAACCGAAGGCACGACGTAACCGGCACCCGGAGGTCCGCCGCTCCCGCTGCGGCGAACAACACGACCGTCCGACCGGCTCCGACGCGTACCTCCAGCACGTTCACGAAGTAGTTGTCGTCGTAAACGCTCACCGCCACCGACGGCATCGTCACCGTGCCGAGGAGCGCGGCCGAGTAGTCCGCCTGGCACGAGTAGCGGAAACGGTAGCTCCCCGACAGCGCGAGCGAGAACGTCAGTGTTCCGGAGTACCGTCCGGAGGAGCTCACCGGCACGTCGGCCTGGACGGGAAACAGCCGGAGCTCGCGAGAACCCGACGAGACCAGCACGCAGGATGTCCGCGGATCCCGCAGGTCGCTACGGCCGGTCGCGTCGAATCCGACCCGCAGCAGGAAGCCGTCCTGCCGGCTTCTGGTGAGAGTTGCGTAATAGTCGGCGCTGTACTGCGACACCCCGGGCGCGGCGGCGGAGAAGGAGGGCACGACGGTGAGCTCCTGGGACGGTCGGGGGGAGCCTGCTGCAGTGGCCGAACTCGTTCGCGCCCCGCTCCCCGCACCGCTCGCGGCACCACTCCCCGCCCCGCTCGCGGCCGCGGACGGCGATACCCTCGGGACGCCGTCTTCCGGTCCGGTCGCGGCCACCGTCGCGGACGCGGTGCCGGTCAGGGACCCGTTGCCCGGATGGGCACCGACACCACCGCGGGCGAGGAACACCCCGGCCAGGATCGCGAGGACGGCTGTCAACGTCCCGGCCACGAGCCACACCCGTCCTGAGGGACGGCCAGGCGCCCCGGGCAGCCCAGGCGCCCCAGGCATCCCGGAGTCAGGCCACCGCGAACCGCCTGCCTCCGGCTCGCCGACGGGCGGCAGCAGGGCCGTTGCCGGTCGCGAGACCGTAGGTACCCGCGGCAACGGCGGTGTCGGTACCTGTGCCGGCGGTGGTAGCTGTGTCGGTGTCGGTACCTGTGCCGGCACCAGCACCGGTGATGCCGGTCCCCCGGCCGCGAGGGAGGCGAGGGCGCGCGCGGCAGCCGCGGCATCCAGCCGGACTACCGGGTCCTTCTCGAGCATCGCATCCAGCACCGGCCGAAGTGGACCGGCGAGCACGGTCGGGCGCGGCGGTTCGAACAGGATCGCGCTGAGCAGCCCGGCGGTCGTGTCGGCCTGGAACGGTAACCTCCCCTCCACCATCTGGTAAAGGGTGACTCCCAGGGAGAACACGTCACTACGCCCGTCCGCGGGCTGACCGCCAAGCCGTTCGGGAGCGACATAGGCGATGGTGCCGACCACTCCGGCGGCGGTCATCCGACTGTCGTCGTTGTGCGCGGCGATACCGAAGTCGGTGACGAGTGCCCGGCCACTCTCCGCCAGCAGGATGTTGCCCGGTTTGATGTCGCGATGAACGACGCCCTTCGCATGGGCGAAGGCGAGGGCATCGGCGACCGCCGCTCCGATCGACGCTGTCTCATCCGGCCGTAGCCCGCCCGATCCCCGCAGCCGGTCCGCTACCGACCGAGCCGGGATGATGAGGTCCATGACGATCCACGGCAGCCCGCCGTCCTCGACCACGTCATGGACGCTGACGATCCCGGGGTGACCCCGAAGGCGGGCGGCGTTCATCCCTTCCCGCCGTGCGCGGGCGATCCGTTCGGTCCACTCCCCCGGCGTCGAGTCGACGGGGATCGAGACTTCCTTGAGCGCGACGTCGACCCGCAGCATCTGGTCGGTCGCCCGCCAGACGGCCCCCATCCCGCCAGCCCCGAGGCGGTCCTGGAGTCGGTAACGGCCGGCGACGACCAGTCCCGCATGGCCTACCACGGTTCTCCCCGATCCTCCCCGTCCGTGCCGTCCGTGCCGTCCGTTCTGGACGGCTACTTTAGTGAGGGTTCCGTGGATGTCTCCCCGCCGGCCCGGTCGACCCGGTCGACCTGATCCCGACTTACCAGGTCGCCGATCGCGCACTCGTCGTGGGGCCGCCGAATTCAGGGGAGGAAATAACGGTCCAGGGGCCACCGACCGTACCCAGGTCCCCCGAACTCAGGTTCGACCGGCTCGGGTCCCCGTGCCCAGATCCCCCGAGCTCAGGTTCGGCGCCGGGGGGTGCGGGGCGTTGCGTGCGCCGAGCATCTCGGCGGCGATCTCGCGGACCTCGGCCATGCTCGGGACGGCGCGCCCCGCGTCGGTCAGCTCCCGCTGCACGGAGGTCATCTCCACCTCGGGCATGCCGCAGGGCGTCGCCCAGGTCCATGGCCGCATGTCGCAGTCGACGTTGAGCGCGAATCCGTGGCTGGTCACCTTGCGCGTGCACCGCAGGCCGATGGACGCGATCTTCCGGTTGGTCCGGCGGGTCCAGACCCCCGTGAGCTCGACGGACCCGGGCGGGGTGTCCCGCCGCTCGGCCGGAATGCCGAGCGCCTCGACCGTGTCCACCAACCGGGCCTCCAACAGCCGCAGGAACGGCACCACCGCGTTCATCGCGCCGATATGACACATCACGTAGCCCACCAGCTGGCCGGGGGCGTGGTACGTCAGCAGCCCACCCCGGTTGGTCTCGTGAACCGGGATGCCCAGCCCCGCGAGCGGGCGGTGCTCGGGCGGGGTCCGCTTGCCGACGGTGTAGACCGGCGGATGCGACAGGAACCACAGCGTGTCCGGCCGCACGCCGTCGATCCGTTCCCGCACCATCACCCGCATCCGTGCCATGGCAACCTCGTAGTCGACAAGATCGTCGTCGAGGCGCAGCAGGATCTCAGGCCAGGTCACCGGGCCCGGGCCCGGGCCCGGGCCGCTGTCCACCCCGTCGACGGCGTCCACCCGGTCGATAGCATTCGCGGGGTTCACGGCATTCACCTCTCCACCGTATGCCCGGTCCACCGTATGCCCGGGTTCCGGCGGTCCGGGCCGGGATGATCCCGCGCGGTCGGCGTACCGTGGCCCATAGGGAGCAGCGATGACGTACGACATTCTCGCCGACCTCGTCGTGGTGGCCCACCTGCTCGGGATCGCGTTCATCATCTTCGGTGGGCTGCTGGTCCGGCGGCGGCGCTGGCTGCTCTGGCTGCATGTGCCCGCCGTCATCTGGGGTGTAACGATCATCACGATCGGGTTCACCTGTCCGCTGACCCCGCTGGAGAAGTATCTGCGACGGCTCGATGGTCAACCGGCCTACCAGGGCGGTTTCATCGATCATTACCTTGCGGGCGTCCTCTACCCGGACGATCTCACCTGGCTCGTCCGCTCGCTGGCCGCGCTGATCGTGGTCGTTGCCTACGTGCGCGTCTGCCTGGACCTACACCGACGACGGTCCCGACCGACGGTGGACACCGGACCGGATCCGGCATCATCCGACCCCGGCCAGCGATGACCGTGATGACCGGCGGTGGGTCAGCTACGACGTCACGGCACTGCGAGGTCACGGCGCTACGATGTCACGGCGCTACGACACCGCCACCGGCGCACCCCGAATACCCCAGCGGGCACACCGCCTACGCTGGCGCCGCCC
>NZ_CDWWXA010000110.1:11326-16665 GCF_977971845.1 Frankia sp. CeCAU1
AGCCGGTGTTCGCGGGGCGGCGCCGGGTGTCTCAACCGGCGGTGAGCCAGTGGGACACGGCGTCGCCCGTCACGACTCGCACGGTCAGGATTACCGCGGCGACCGCGAGAAGCGGAACGACGACCCAGTGTTCGATCCTGCCGTCCGTCCGGGGAACCAGGACTGTCTCCATCCGCCAGGTGACCGGCCAGAGAAGAGGGCAGCCGCGCGGGGTCAGGCAGTCCCCGGCCAGGTGGGCGAGACAGCCCAGGGTGACCGCGTAGCCGGCGAAGCTCATGTCAATGCCGTGCATGAGAAAGACAGCGACCCCGGCGGTCACGCAGTCCATGACGGACGACCAGTGCTCGTGCTTCTCGAAGTCCAGGCCGAGCCCACGTAACCCGAAGCCCACGAGGACGAACAGCGCGGCCCACCACCCATACTCGAAACGGGCAGCCAGCAGGCCCATGACCACACCCATGCCGAGCGCGAAGAGGATCGAGTGGGTGGCGTGCCGGTGGCCACCGGCGGCCCTGCTGATCCACCTGCACATAACCCGGGTGACCGGCCCGAAGGTGTTGGCGATCCGACCGTGGGGATGGTCGATGTCGGGCAGAAGCGCCGCGCCCGCGGATACCACCGCGCCGGCGATCACCTGGGACGAGGACAAGGACACCGCGTGCGAGCCCAACCACTGCTCCCGGGACAGCAGGGGTGCGACGGCCAACCAGACCACCGCCCCGCTCAGGGCGTGGGTCCGTCCCATCATGGCAGCTCAACCTCAATGATCAGCATCGTCAGACTGTATCCAGCCGATCCAGCCGCCGCGCGCCGAGCGACGTTCGGCTGTCCCGTGGCAAGCGGGCTCCGCGTGTGGTCCTAGAAGCCGAGCCGCTGATACACGCCGTTGCTGGTCGGAACAGCCGGATCGGTGAACAGCAGGACCTCGTGCGCTCCCGCGTCCAGCGCAGCCTGGCTCACCGCTGCCGTCACAGCCCCGGCATAGCTCAATGGCGCTTAGTTAAGCGGTCCGAGCAAGTATGATCTTCGATTGTTGATCATGACGGATGCCGGTGTCTGTTGGGCGTTTGACTCGGTAGGCGCTGTGGCGGCCTCGTCTGATGGCGCGTGGGTACGTGCGGTGGCGGCGCACCGGGTTGAGCTGTTCGATGATCTCTGTGAAGATTTCCCGAAGCGCGTGCGTGTGGTCCTCAGTAGGGTCGGGGAATGGCGCGGTGGCCGTCGGCTCCGTTTCCATTCCCCGCCACATCGATCCGTGCATGCCGTTCTCCGGCACACGGCTCTCCGACGTTCTTCACCGTCGGCGTTCGACCTTGCCTCGCCATGGCTTGTTCGGCCAGGGCGGAATGGGTCTGGCGGTCCGTGACATGACTAGTAGCCCGAGGTAGTTCTTCGACGACTAGCCGACGATCCAGCGTCCGATTTTCCCTCCGTGATCCCACGGGAAATGACCTCGCGATCCTCCGCTGTCAACACCGCGCCGCGCACCGAACCTCCAGATCAGTAGGCCACGTTCCTACCAGACCCGATCTATGACCGGATTCATACGTGGTGCACTGACCTATTGAGACCGAGCGGGCTTCGCCCCGCTGGTGGGTCTTCACCTCATCGAAGATTCTTTCAATTTCCCACCGCTCATGGTAGCCCGCGGCGAGTTCCACCGCGGATATATCGGTGTGGTCAAGGATGTTGGTGATGAGGCAGATCAGTTCTCCGGTGCCGGCTCCGGTGCGGTCGGGCACCGTGTATTCGATGACGCGGACGGGTGTCGCGTAGTCCTCGGGAAAATCGCGGCCCGCGCGGGCGTCGACGATGAGCTGTTCCCGCCGTTTCCCGCTTAGTTTCGGATTGATGACAATGGAGAGGTAGGAGCCGTCAGGGAGCGGTTGGATGACCGGTAGCGCGAGGTTGGACCTGACTCGCCAGAGCAGGTCCGCGCCGGTGTCAAGTGCCTGGTGCCACAGGTCGCGGCCGTAGAAGTTGCGGTCGGCGGTAGGAGCATCCCGGGTTCGCAGGCGTCGAAGAGAGTGGCGGCGAGGGTGCGTTCGTCGCTCGCCCGGGGGCCGACCGCGGCGGCGACGATCGCGTGCGTGCCGCATTCGGCGAGCGCGACAACATGGACCTGTGGCAGGGCGCTGGCCTTGTGTCCGTTGGTGTGCCGTCCGAACCTGGCCACGTTCTCGGGGGTGTCCGCGGCGTCGAGGAAGAACCCGTCGATCGCCGTCAGCCACCGGGAACGCAGCCATGCGCCCTTGGTACCCCGCCCCGCGACCGGCACCGCGACACGTTCAAACAACAGTTTCAGAGGCGCGGCGCCGAGTCTGATCCGTGCCTGCGAGATCGCCCCGCTAGTTGGGACCTGCCAGTCACCCTTCCAGTTCCCCAGCCACCTCAACGCACCGGCGAGTTTACGCATGACTTCTTCGTAGTCATCGTCGAAGAAGAGGCACATCGCCATCGTGAAGTACACCATGACCCGGGCTGGCAGCAGCCTGGTACGCCGTTCCTGCCGTTTCGTCTCCACCAGCGCTTCATCGACGAGATCCCGGGGAACGATTCTGGCGAGCACACCGATCGAAATACGGTCGGTCAGCCGCTCGCTGTCCACGGCTGGCAATTCCACTACCTGACGAAGGCGCACCACACCCGGATGCTATCTGCCGACCGCCCGACTCCCGATGTGAACTCTCCGCCGCCCACTGATCGACGTTGAGGAACTGGACCGAACGCCGTGTTCGAAAATTGATCGACGCGGGATCGGACGTTGGCATGTCGGGATGGACAGGCGTCCCTCTAACTTAATCGAGCGGCATTGCCACCTCAGACTCATCCGCGTCGCCTCACCACAAAGGACCGCCCCCATGATCAGACTCGCGTTTTACGGCAGGGTCTCCACCGAAGACCAGCAGGATCCAGAGGCCTCCCGTAACTGGCAGATCGCCCGCGCACGAGCCCTGCTGGTGATCCTGTGTGAAGCCGACTCCACCGGCAAGGCCGAGGTCTACCGTGAACTTGGCCTGAAGCTTATCTACGATCACGAAACAGAGACGATCACAGCCGAAGCCACACCAAGATCATCGGCGTGCGTAGTGTCTGTGTCCGAGGGGGGATTCGGCCACTACGCACACGCCCTTAACCAGCGCAGGCGCATACCGGTTGCCCGGCAAGCGGGCGACCGGTAACAGCCCGCGTGCCGGCCCTGCGTCACCGCCGCACCGAACACTCATGCGCCCCCGGAATCCTGCCGGCCGGCTTGCCCGGCAACGCCCAGCAGACGCCGCTACAACCGACCGAGATCGATCTTGACCGGGAAAGGTGCGGCAGCATCGACGGCGCCCGTGAAGACCTCAGCGCCACGGTACGTTCCGGTCGCCGGGTCGAGGACGTAGGTATAGACGACCGGGACGCCGGCGGGGGGCTGCTCGACCCGCCAGTAATACGAGATTCCAGCCTTCGCATACTGCTCGGCCTTGACAATCCGGTCGGTCGTCTCAGAGCCCGGTGAGACCACCTCGACGACGAGCAGAAGATGCTCGGGACGGGCCGACATGATGTCGATCGTGTCGGCGCGGTACACGGCCACGTCCGGACGCCGATTCGTCAACGGCACGTCCTGAAGCCGAACATCGACGTCGAAGTCCGCGTTCCAGCCCGGCCCGGCAGCAGCCTCCAACGCGACCGCGAGGATCTTGACCAGCCGGTTGTGACGCTTGGACGCGCTGGGGCTCACAACGACCATCCCGTCCACGATCTCGATGCCCGCGCACCGCTCCTCGGACCAGGAGTCGTATTCCTCCGCCGTGATCTGCTGGTGCATCCAGGCAGGAGCGATCATCCCCGCAGTGATGGCACACCTCCTTCAGATGATCCAACAGACCTGATCCCCGCCGAACCAGCGTAGCGCCGTACCCTCTGTGTCTCGGCATCCTGCGGCAGCCCACCCGCACCCGCGAGGGTGGCTGGGACTGACCCGGGTGTGTCAAGAAAACGGCTCTGTCGCACATCCGGTTTGCGCCGTGAGGCGCTGTGGTTCGCGTGGAGGTGAGAGACCTTCACCGTCTGCCCTGTCGCTGCAGGGTGGGTGGAGCTGAGGGCTGCCTGGTCCGGGTAGTGCCGGTCTGGGTGGGAGCAGCCCTGACGAAGCCGGGACGTTTCAGTAGCGGTCCGAACTGGTCGAACGCGAAGCACCGGTTCGGACAGGTGCCGGTGAGGTACTCGATCCGGTCGAGCTTGCGGTTCTTGTCCGGGTCGGTGGACTCCTTCCACGTCCTCGTGCGTGGGAACGAGATCCGATGGTGGTGCAGGAGCTGCCGCAGCCGTTCCCGACCGATGGTGACGGTGCGGTCGGGGTTGTCGGCCAGGTAGGCGGCGAGCTTGCGCAGGCTCCAGTGCGTGAACGGCTGCCCGAGTCTCTCCGGGCGGGTGCGGGCCGTCGCCACGGCGAACACCTCGTCGTCAGAGCTGATCAGGCGGGGACGGCCCCCCGCCCAACGAGGGTCCAACGCGTCCAGGCCGATCTCGTTGAACCGGTGGATCACCCCCCGGACCGTGTCCTCGTCCGCCGCGACGAGACGAGCGATCGCGGGGACCGGGGTCCCACTCGCCGACGCCATGATGATCAGTGCGCGGCGGACTCGGATCGCGCCGTGTTTCCCGCGGCGCGCGATCGCTTGGAGTCGTTGGCCTTCCTCATCGGTCAGCCGCCGTGCCCGTACCGGCCGCGCCATCGCGGTTCACCTCCAGGGCTGGTCGCCGTCCTCATCGGGGATGGTGTGCCCGTGATCACCCGCCTCTACCTACTCCACGGCCGGAAACGTTCGTGGTCAGCGCACCAGCCGGGCAGGATCCGGTGGCGGAGAAGCGGGAAGTCAGCTCGGCGGTGCATCTGGCGCATGATCTTCTTGGTCTTGGTGTTGACGCCTTCGGTGCCACCGTGGCTGTAAGAGCCTGTCCTGGATCTTGAGTGATGTTAACGCTCTGTAGTGTCACGGGGTTGCCAGCGTGGGACGGGATTCCCGCGAACGAGACGGCGGACCATGGTGCGGATCATCGCCCAGTGGATGAACGATGCGGAGGTGGCGGGGTGGCGTTCGTAGTCGCGGGCAAGCCGCCGGTGGGCGGTGAGCCAGGCAAGGGTACGTTCGACCACCCATCGTTTCGGCAGGGCCTCGAAGGTTTTCTGACCGGGTTTCTTCCGAACGATCTCGACGGTGGTCCTCATGATGGTCCGCGCCCATGCAACAAGCTGGCCAGCGAAACCGCCGTCGGCGAACAGATGACGGCGGCTACGATTCCTTAACCTGTCGGTCCTTCAGGTCCTGCGGCTGTTGACCTGTCCG
>NZ_CDWWXA010000111.1:0-16440 GCF_977971845.1 Frankia sp. CeCAU1
CCTGCTGCGCGCAAGTCTTGCCGTGCTACGCAGGTGAGGGCCGTTATGACGCCGCCCCCGGCTGACCACCGCCCGACGCGGTCGCGCGCCGCATGGCGGCGTCATAACGGCCCTCACCTGCGTAGCACGGCAAGACTTGCGCGCAGCAGGGTCGCGGTGTCGGGCGGAGCGCCGCCGGTTCCCGAGTCGGCCCCGGCCCGGGAACCCGGGGCGCCTTCCTTTCCCGGGACGTCTCCCTTCCCCGGGGCGGCCTGCTCGCCACCGGCTGCGGCGCCCTCGCCCTCGCCCGCGGGCGCGGCCAGGACCACGAGCGCCCGGGACACGGCGTCGTCGGCCTCACGACCCGAGTAGCCCAGGCCCACCAGCGCCTCCCGCACGGTCGCCGCGACCCCGACGGCATCGGCCGGCATCGGTTCCGGTCCCGGCGTCGGGCGCGGGCCGGGCAGCGGCGCACCGTCACCCGGCGGACCGAGCCGGTCCCGCAGGTCCAGGACGATGCGCTGCGCGCCCTTGCGCCCGATACCGGGGACCTTCGTCAGCACCGCGAGATCCTCCTCGGCGACGGCGCGGCGCACCGTGTCGGGATCGTGCACCCCGAGCACGGCCTGGGCGATCTTGGGCCCGACTCCGGCCGCGCTCTGCAGGATCTCGAAGACGTCGCGCGCATCGGCATCGGCGAAGCCGTAGAGGGTCAGCTCGGTCTCGCGCACGATCAGGGTGGTGGCGAGGGAGGCGGACTCCCCCACCCGTAGCCGCGACAGCGTCGACGGCGAGCAGTGGACGAGCAGGCCCACCCCGCCGACCTCGATGACGGCGGACAGCGGGGTCAGCGCGGTGACCGTGCCGGCCAACGACGCGATCATCGGGTGGGTCCGCCCGGCGCGGCGGAACGGAACCGGGCCAGCGCCGGCCCGCGCCACAGGTGGCAGAGCGCCAACGCGAGGGCGTCCGCCGCGTCGGCCGGGCGTGGCGCCTCGGTCAGCCCGAGCAATCTGGTGATCATAAAACTGACCTGCGCTTTGTCCGCCCGGCCGCTGCCGGTCACCGCGGCCTTCACCTCACTGGGCGTGTAGAGACCCACCGGCAGGCCCCGCCGGGCGGCCAGCACGATGGCGACCGCCCCGGCCTGCGCGGTACCCATCACGGTACGCATGTTCGCCTGACTGAAGACCTTCTCGACCGCGACCGCCTGCGGGCGGGTGCGATCGAGCCAGGCGTCGATGCCATCGGACACGGCGCACAACCGTTCGGCGACCTCGGCGGTGGCGGGGGTGCGCACCACCCCCACCTCGACCAGGCGGGCCCGGATGCCGAGGCCACCGTCGACGACCCCCAGGCCACACCGGGTCAGCCCCGGATCGACCCCCAGCACCCGCATCCACCCTCCCGACCGCACGTTCACAAGAACATTCGTTCGATTCTAGGGGCGGCGACACAACCGGACATCCACGACACGCCCAACGGATCGCCCGAGAGGACGATCAGCTGCCGACGAGCTCCATCACGTCATCGGAGATGTCGGCATTGAACCAGACGTTCTGGACGTCATCGAGATCCTCGACCGCCTCGATGAGCTTGAGGACCTTGGCGGCGGGTTCGGCCTCCAGCGACACGCTCACACTCGGCAGCCAGGAGATGTCCGCGGAGGTGACCGCCAGGCCGGCATCGGTGGCGGCCACCCGCACGGCGTGCAGATCGGTCGCCTCGGAGACCACCTCGAAGGCCTCCCCGACGTCGTTGACCTCCTCCGCGCCGGCGTCGAGCACTGCGAGCAGTACGTCGTCCTCGGTGAGGCCGGCGGTCTTCTCGATAAGCACGACACCCTTGCGGTTGAACAGGTACGACACCGACCCCGGGTCGGCCACCGTGCCGCCGTTACGGGTGATCGCCACCCGGACATCCGACGCCGCCCGGTTACGGTTGTCGGTCAGGCACTCCACGAGGATCGCCACCCCGCCCGGGCCGTACGCCTCATAGGTGATGTCCTCGTAGTTCACCCCACCGGCGAGCTCGCCGGAACCCCGCTTGACGGCCCGTTCGATGTTGTCGTTCGGCACGGACTGCGACTTCGCCTTGGCGATGGCGTCGGCGAGCGTCGGGTTGCCCGCGGGGTCTCCGCCGCCCGTCTTGGCCGCCACCTCGACCGTCTTGATCAGTTTGGCGAACAGCTTGCCCCGGCGGGCATCGATGACCGCCTTCTTGTGCTTGGTGGTCGCCCACTTGGAGTGGCCGCTCATGACCTGCCTCTCTTGCGCCCGATCATCGACCGGACCCGGACGATCGGACGCTGTCGACGAATAGCCGGTGCACCCGGGCATCACCGGTCAGCTCCGGATGGAACGCGGTGGCCAGCAGCGGTCCTTGGCGGACCGTCACCGGCGCCTCGGCGACACGGGCCAGGACCTCGACCGCGTCTCCTGCCTTTTCTACCCATGGTGCCCGGATGAAGACCGCGTGCACAGGTGGCCCCGTCACCCCGACGACCTCGAGGTGTGCCTCGAACGAGTCCACCTGCCGGCCGAAGGCGTTACGCCGGACGACGATGTCCAGCCCGCCGATCAGTGGTTGATCCGGCCGACCGCCCACGACGTCCCGCGCAAGCAGGATCATGCCAGCACATGAACCGAACACGGGCAACCCCGCGGCCACCGCCGCCCGCAACGGCTCCAACAGCTCGAACACGCGCAGCAACCGGCCGATCGTGGTGGATTCACCTCCGGGCAGGACGAGCCCGTCGACCTCGGCGAGCTCCACCGCGTGGCGCACCGCCACCGGCCGCGCGCCGGCCTCGGTGAGCGCCCGGGCGTGCTCGCGCACATCCCCCTGCAACGCGAGGATGCCGATCCGCGGGCCACTCACCAGCCGCGGTCGGCGTAGCGGGCTTCCGGGGGAAGCTCGGTGACGTTGATGCCCACCATCGCCTCGCCGAGGCCCCGGGAGACCTTCACCAGAACGTCGGGGTCCTTGAACATGGTGGTCGCCTCGACGATGGACCGAGCGCGGCGCGCCGGGTCCCCGGACTTGAAGATCCCGGACCCGACGAACACCCCGTCCGCGCCGAGCTGCATCATCAGCGCCGCGTCCGCCGGGGTGGCGATACCGCCGGCGGTGAACAGCACGACGGGCAGCCGACCGAGCCGGGCCACCTCGGCGACCAGCTCGACCGGGGCGCGCAGCTCCTTGGCCGCCGCGTAGAGCTCCTCGGCGGGCAGCCCCGACAGCCGGGCGATCTCCGCCCGGATGGTACGCATGTGCACCACGGCGTTGGACACCTCGCCGGTGCCCGCCTCACCCTTGGAACGGATCATCGCCGCGCCCTCGGCGATCCGGCGCAGCGCCTCCCCCAGGTTGGTGGCTCCGCAGACGAACGGCACCGTGAAGCGCCACTTGTCGATGTGGTGGTGCGGGTCGGCAGGCGTGAGAACCTCGGACTCGTCGACGTAGTCCACCCCGAGCGCCTGCAGCACCTGTGCCTCGACGAAATGCCCGATCCGGGCCTTGGCCATGACCGGGATGGAGACCGCCTCGATGATCTCCGAGATCATGTCGGGATCACTCATCCGCGCCACCCCACCCTGCGCCCGGATGTCGGCGGGAACCCGCTCCAGCGCCATCACCGCGACGGCGCCGGCGTCCTCGGCGATGCGGGCCTGCTCGGCGGTGACCACATCCATGATCACACCGCCCTTGAGCATCTCCGCCATGCCGCGCTTGACGCGGGCGGTACCGGCATGCCGGGCGGAGTCGGTCGCCGGGCCGGCGGCGGGGGCAGTCTGGCCCTCGGACATGATGTGCCGTCTCTTTTCACTGGGTCGGGTCGCCAGGGCCGCGGGGTACCGGCATGTCTGGCACCTGCATGTCGGCTACCCCACCGGATGGTTCCCGTACGGGTGGGTCGGTTTTCCATGGTACGGCGATCTCGCGACCGGCCGGGCCGTCAGGAGGCCAGCCCCGGCAGGTCGTCGTGAGGGACGCCCTCGCCACGGATCGGCAGGGCGTCGTCGATCTCGAAGTAGCCGGCCGGCGGCCGGCGGCCGGCCAGGTGCGCCATCCGCACCACGCGTCGGCCGGCAAGTGCCCGCAGGTCGCGGACCGCGTCGTTGTGGAACTGCCGGGCGAGCGCGACCCGGGCCGCGCAGGAGTCGACCGCATGCAGCTCGGCGGGGTGGTGCTGGCCGGCCGCGGCGACCTCGGCGGACCGTAACGCCCGGCTCAGGGCATTCTCGCTCTGCTCGACCGCGGCGTCCAACGCCCCCCCGGCGAGCAGGTCCGGATAGGCCGTTCGGGCCCGGGCCACGCTCTCGCCCAGCTCGGCCAGCTCACACCGCAGGGCCAGCTCGCGCGCGGCGTCGGCGCGGGCGACCAGGTGCGCCACCAGCCCACCGCGGGCGTCCGCGACCCGGGCCGCGAGTCGGTCGAGCCGAGTGGCCAGCCAGGTCAGATAGGTCGCGATCGCCACCACCAGGGCGACCACCACCACGACGACGGTCATCCCGCGCAGCGTAACCAACGGCCGAATGTGACGTGGCTCTGGTACCGGGGCAGGTCAGTTACCGGGGCAGGTCAGTCCCCACTCCTCGCGTCGCCCCGGACCGGCAACCGCGTCGCCGTCGCGACCGACACCCGCATGTCCCCGGAGACCATCTGGTACACCCCGACGATCCGCTCGGCGATGGCCCGCCAGTCGTAGGCGGCGACGACGGCGCGACCGCGTTCCACCAGCCGCGCGGCGCCGGCGGGATCACGCAGCACCTGGGCCAGGGTCGCGGCCAGCCGCGCGGGATCGCCGACATCGAACAGCCTGCCGGCGCGCCCGTCATCGAGGACCCGGCGGAAGGCGTCGATGTCGCTGGCCACCACCGGGGTCCCGGTCGCCATCGCCTCGAGCAGCACGATCCCGAAGCTCTCCTGACCGGTGTTCGGGGCGCAGTAGACCTGCCCGGAGGCGAAGACCCGGGGCTTGTCAGCGTCGGAGACCATGCCGACGAGGTCGACCCGCGAGCGCAGGGTGGGCTCCAGCCGGGCCCGCACCGCCGCCCCGTCACCGGGCCCCGCCACCAGCAGCCGGACACCGTTGATCTCGGCGGCGAGCGCCGGCAGGGCTGCGAGCAGCACGTCAAGGCCCTTGCGCGGCTCGTCGATGCGCCCGAGGAACACGACGGTGGGCCGCCCGTCGTCGTAGTCGGGCAGGGGCCGGGCGCCGGCGAAGTTCTGCACCGCCACCCCGTTCGGGATCAGGATGGCGTCGGCGCCCAGATGCTCGACGAGGGTGCGCCGGGCCGCCTCGGAGACCGCGATCCGAGCCCGCAGCTTCTCGAACGACGGCTGCAGCGCGCCCTGGGCCGCGGTGAGGAACCGCGACCGGGGGTTGGCGGTGTGGAAGGTGGCGACGATCGGTCCGTCGGCCAGCATGCAGGCCAGGAGGCTGACGCTGGGCGCGGTCGGTTCGTGGGCGTGCAGGACATCGAAGTCGTGCTCACGCAGCCAACGGCGGACCCGGGCGGCCGAGACCGGGCCCATCAGGAGCCGGGCGACGGAGCCGTTGTAGGGCAGCGGTAACGCCCGACCCGCGTCCACCGCGTAGGGCGGCAGGGTCCGTTCGTCGTCCACCGGGGTGATGACGGACACCTCGTGACCGGCGGCGATCAGGGTCTCGGCGAGGTCACGCACGTGCGCCTGGACCCCACCCGGTACGTCCCAGGCGTAGGGGCAGGCCAGACCGATCTTCACGGCGGCGTCATCCGTCGTCGCGCCAGATCCGCTGGAGCATGTGCCAGTCCGCGGGGTGCGCGGCAACGCCGGCGGCGAAGGCGTCCGCGAGTCCCTGCGTCATCGTCGGGATGTCGCTCGGCTCGACGGCGGGATGGATCCGCCCGCTCCACCCGTCATGGTCGAACCAGAGCGTGGCGGGCAGCAGCGCCGCTCCGGTGCGCAACGCGAGCGCCGCGGGCCCGCCGGGCATGGTGACCGTGGCGCCGAAGAACCTCACCGGGATCCCGCCGCGGGAGAGATCCCGGTCCGCGAGCAGGCAGAGCATCCCCCCGGCCAGCAGGCGCTCGGTGAGCAGGTCGAACGGAGGAGCCTGCCCGCCGGTCAGCGGGACGACCTCCATGCCGAGTTCCGAGCGGAAGGCCAAGAACCGCTCGAAGAGCGCCTCCGGCCGCAGGCGTTCGGCGACGGTCGTGAACGGCACGCCATTCGCCACCAGCCAGGCGCCCGCCTGCTCCCAGTTGCCCATGTGCGGCAGCGCCACGATGGTCCCTTTCCCGCGGGCGTGCGCATCCCACAACCGATACTGGTCCAGCAGCCGCAGCCGGCCGACGACACGGTCCAGACCGATCTCCCGGAAGCGGAACACCTCCAGCCAGTACCGCGCGTAGGAGCGCATCGCCGCCCGGGTCAACCGGTCCAGATCGGTTCCCGGCGGCGCCACCCGGGCAAGATTCGACCGCAGCCGGCGCACCCCCCGCCCGTCGCGGCGGTAGGCCAGGTCGGCGCCGAACCGGAACGCCGCGGCGGCCACGGGCTGCGGGAGCAGCCGGACGCCGCGCCAGCCCAGCGCGTAGGCGAGGTCGGTGAACCGCCCGGCTGCCGCCGCCCGCCCGGCTGCCGTCGCCCGCCCGCCCGTCGTCAACGCTCGGCTCTTCGTCGGGTCGTCTCGATGACCGCTCAGCGGCCGTTGCGGCCGGGGCCGAAGGTGGCCGCGGTCCGGGACGCAGCCGTGCTCCGGGACGCGGTGGTCGGGGCCGCCCTTGACGTCAACGGGGAGGGAGGGTCCCCCGCGCGGTACCACTGCCGGTAGACGTGGACGACCCGCTGGACGACCGTCAGCGTGGTGGCACCGACGAGGAACCACAGCGCCGCGGGCAGGAGGTAGGGCACCCCGAGGCCGTACAGCCCGGCGGCGACCAGCAGGATCAGCAACCGCTCGCCCCGTTCGGCGAACCCCACGTCACAGGTGAAGCCGAGTCCCTCGGCGCGGGCCTTGACGTACGAGGTGATCGACCCGGCGACCAGGCAGATCAGGGCCGCACCCGCCAACGGCAGGGAATCGCCGTCGCCGGCGTACCAGAGGACGAGCGATCCGAAGATCGCGCCGTCGCCGACCCGGTCGGACGTGGAGTCGAGAAAGGCCCCCCACTTGGAGGAGATACCGCGGGCGCGGGCGATGACCCCGTCGAGCAGGTCCGAGAAGACGAACAGCGTGATCACCACGGTGCCGAGGAAGAACACCCCGCGGGTGAAGAACCCCAGAGCCCCGCCCGCGACCCCGACCATGCCGATGATCGTCACGACATCCGGCGACACCGACGACCGGGCGGCCCACTGGCTCACCGGGTCGAGCAACTTCTGGATCTGCGGTCGTGCCTTGCTAGCGAGCATGTCCGTCCCGTCGTCCCGCGTGGTCGTCCCGCGTGCGCCCGACTTCGGGCGGTCTTCACAGTACAGCCGCCACGATCCGCGCATTCCCGACCACGGCCGCCCTCGGGCTTGTGTCCCAGGTAACAGGGGAGGACTCTGCCGTTACCGAACAGGCCGTTACCTCCCAGTCAAGGAGGCGAGGATGTCATCAGCCTCGTGCGATGTGCGCAACGTCGTCCTGGTAGGCCACACCGGCGCGGGCAAGACGGCTCTGGTGGACCGTCTGCTCGCCACCGCCGGGCCGCCGGACCGCCAGAACGGCGACCGTCAGACTACCCAGACCAGCTACGTCGGCCATGCCGATCCCGAGCGTCGCCCGGCACGGTCGGTCAGCCTCACCCTGTGTTCGGTCAGTCATCGCGGTCTCACGATCAATCTTCTGGACACCCCGGGCTATCCCGACTTCGTGGGCGAGCTGCGGGCGGGCCTGCGGGCCGCCGACGCCGCTCTGTTCGTCGTCAGCGCGATCGACGGGGTGGATGGCGCGACCGGCATGGTGTGGGCGGAGTGCGCCGGGGTCGGCATGCCCCGCGCGATCGTGCTCACCCATCTCGACCATCCCCGGGCCGATTTCGCGGCGGCCGTCGAGGGCTGCCAACGGGCCTTCGGGACCGGCGTACTGCCGGCCTACCTGCCCGAGCGGGAGGCCGGCGCCTCGATGCGGCTGGTGGATCTGCTGTCCGGGCGGGTGCGGGAGTACCCGGACGGCGGCTGCCGGGAACTCGCGACCCCGGCCGACCTCACCGGCCGGTACGCCTCCGCCCACGCCGCCCTGGTCGAGGGGATCATCGCTGAGAGCGAGGACGAGGCCCTCCTCGACCGGTACCTGTCCGGTGATGAGCCCGACACCAAGCTCCTGCTCGGCGATCTGGAGACCGCGGTCGCCCGCGGGACGTTCTTCCCGGTGTTGCCGGCCGGTCTGCTTCCGGGTTCGACCTCGGGTCCGGGCGCCGGTGCAGGGAGCGATCGGGGCGGCGGGCGGGCCGGCGGTTTCGGCTCCGTCGAACTGCTGGACCTGTTCGTGCAGGGGTTCCCCTCGCCGCGGGAGCATCTCCTGCCGCCGGTGAGCCGCCCTGACGGCTCCCCCTGCGAGCAGAGCCACGGCGATCCGGCCGGGCCGCTCGTGGCCGAGGTCGTGAAGACGACCACGGACCCTTACGTGGGCCGGATGTCGGTGGTTCGGGTGTTCTCCGGCACGCTGCATCCCGACGATGCGGTGCACGTCAGCGGGCACGGCAGCGGGCACGGCAGAGCCACGGCCAGGCACGCCGACCACGACGACGACGAGCAGGTCGGGGCGCTCTCCCGGCCGTACGGCTCGGTTCTGCACACGGTGGGCGAGTGCCCGGCCGGCGGCATCTGCGTGGTGACGAAGCTCAGCACCGCCGAGACCGGCGACACCCTCTCCGATCGCGACGACCCGCGCCACCTGCCCGCATGGTCGATGCCCGAACCGCAGCTCCCCGTCGCGATCAGTGCCCGAAGCCGCGCGGACGAGGACAGGCTGTCGACCGCACTCGGCCGGCTGGCCGTGGAGGACCCGACGCTACGGATCGAGCAGAACCCCGAGACCGCCCAACTCGTCCTGTGGTGCATGGGCGAGGCCCACAGCGACGCGGTCCTGGAACGGCTCGCCCAGCGCTACGGCGCCGCGGTGGACCGGATCGCGCCCCGGATCCCGCTGCGGGAGACACTGCGTGCCCCGGCACGCGGACTCGGCCGTCAGGTCAAGCAGTCCGGTGGGCACGGTCAGTTCGCGGTATGCCAGATCGAGGTCGAACCACTCCCGGCGGGTGGGGGCTTCGAGTTCGTCGATGAGGTGGTCGGCGGCGCGGTTCCCCGGGCCTTCATCCCGTCGGTGGAGAAGGGCGTCCGGGCGCAGATGGCGCAGGGCGTCCGCACCGGCCATCCCATGGTTGATCTACGGGTCCGCCTCGTTGACGGCAAGGCGCACAGCGTCGACTCCTCGGACATGGCCTTTCAGATCGCCGGCGCACTGGCGCTCAAGGACGCGGCCCGGGCCGCCGGCGTCGTCGTGCTCGAGCCGATCCTGGCCGTTGACGTCCTGGTACCCGACGAGTACGTCGGGGCCGTGATGGGCGACCTGTCCACTCGCCGAGGACGGGTCGTCGGGATGGAACCCGTCCCTGGCAGGCCCGGGGCCACCCCCCGGGCGGTCATTCACGCAGAGGTCCCTGCGAGCGAAATGATCCGATATGCGATTGAACTACGGTCCTTGAGCCACGGCACGGGTAGCTTCACGCGGAACCATCGCGGCTACGAGCCGATGCCACCACAGCTTGGGGATGCCCTGTCGGCGTGAAGCGAAAAAACGGCATAAAGCAGGAATCATACATAAAGTAGTAAAGGCGAACAATCGGCAACCTTCGGCCCAGTTCAGGAAGGATCGCCGACGGGAGACATCCGCGACCGCACACCCGCCGCACCGGGCAGGACGCCGGGCGGGACCCGGTGCGGCGGGCAGCCCCGACGGTGGTGCCCCGACCCGGCTGCGGCCTCCACCGGGCCCGGTGCTACCCGCCCTGCTCGTCGGACGCGGTCTGCGCCCAGGCCTGGGCGAGCATCTGCCTGGTCTGCCCGAGCAGGGCGGGCAGCACCCTGGTCGCGCCCACCACGGGCATGAAGTTCGTGTCACCGCCCCACCGCGGCACCACGTGCTGATGCACGTGCGAGGCGATCCCGGCGCCGGCGACATCCCCCAGGTTCATGCCGGTGTTGAACCCGTGGGCCCCGCTGGCGGCCCGCAGCGCACGGAGCGCGTGCTGAACGAAGAATGCCATCTCGACGATCTCTTCGGGGTCCATGTCGGCGTAGTCCGCGACGTGGCGATAGGGCACGACGAGAAGGTGCCCGGCATTGTAGGGGTACAGGTTGAGGACCGCGTAGACGCTTTTACCCCGGGCAACCACGAGGCCGTCCTCGTCGGACATCCCGACAATGGAGCAGAATGGGCATTCATCGTCACGGGAGCGGCCCTCACTCCTGATATAAGCCATGCGATGCGGGGTGTAGAGCCGCTGGAAAGCATCCGGACCGCCGACCCCCGCCTGCTCCTCCAGGGGAACCCCCTCGGGTGAGAGCTCGGCCGTCACGGGGCGACCGCCACGGCACCGCCCCGGCCGAGCCGAGTGAACATGCAGGCAGCGCCCATCGAGCGGGCCATGGATACCGGAACCTGCTCGGCCGTCAGCAAGGGCGCTGCCTCCCCGGGACGAGCTCCCCAGGGGGGAGCAATATCATCTCGTCAATTTATCAGGATCTGAGCGACGAGAGACGCCCCCGGTAGGCGAGGAGGCTCGCGTGCGGGTGCGGTCCGGCGCATGAAGAGGGAGACTGACGGCGTGGGGGGGTCGCCGCCAGTCTCCCTCGAGTGACGTAATCGGTTTCGAACCACGGCGCCCTGGATCTGACGCGCGGATGATGCGCACGAGGGGTCCGCGACCGAGAGGAGCCCTCCCGGCGCAACCCCGCGAGAAGCCATCGCGACAACCTTGCGACAGCCCGAGCCCGTTACGCCCTGCCCGGCCAGCTTAGCGGACGTTAAGCCGATCTGTACAGCGTCAGCGGCACCTTCATGGGGGAAAACGCTAATCGGACCCGGCGTGGACCCAGCTCGCAAACCAGTGACCTGCGGAAAGGGGCGGGACGCACAACGATGCCGATCAACCATGGGCCAACCGGTATATCAACGACCACCGGAATCGTTCCACGGCGACGCACGGCGTCGACCATCCCCAGCGCGCGGAACTCCACGGGCACCACGAATCAACAGCATGCGCCCGAAAGATGGGCAGTCCCGCCCCCAAGGGCCGCGATGCATCGCGGCGGCGGCTCGCGCGATGCACCCGGGGGCACCGCGACGCGGGCTTGGATGTCACTTTCCGTGAAGAACGAGGCTCGGAGCCGACCCCGGGTCGAGGTATCGACGCGCTCGTCGCCCACACTGTCGCCCGGGCTGGAGCATCGGCCGGGACCCCCTCCGGGATCCGCCTCCATCGGCGATGTCCCCACCAAAGTGGGGGTAGATGTCGATTCGTCGCCAGCCCACGACGTCGCGGCCCAGACACCCAGAAACCGGCCAATCGGGGATATTTCGCACCACTCCCTGAGGCAGGCGCCCCACCGGCAGCGGACAGCTCCGACCACCCTTCGAGCCACAGCACGCCGCGAGGGCCGGGGGCACACCCGGGCAGGCCTCGGACGGGACCGAGACGGCCTGCTACCGGGGGAAACGTGCCGAGTCCCGCCGGCGGGAGAGGACACCGCCGAGCTGCACCACCCGTTTGGGGTAGCCCCTCCCAGACACCGACAAACCCGCCCGGACCAGGAAAAACGCCGCATCGCGAGGGGCGCGAAGATCATCCACTGGACAGACATCTCATGGGAGCACAACAAGCTCCCGACCCGGGAGCGGAGCATGGCAAGCCCAATCGCGTGGGCGTACGTGGTTTCGAACCACGGACCTCTGCCGTGTGAAGGCAGCGCTCTACCACTGAGCTATACGCCCTTGCTGGTGGGACCACCCTACACGCCGGGGATACGGGCCGACGAAGGGGTCGGCAGCGGGGGGGTCGACGGACGGATGGGGCGTCGACGGACGGATGGGGCAATGTCCACCGTCCTGTCCGGTGGCCGGACTGGACCAGGTTCGCCGCGACTGGCCGTGGTTGGGAAGGGTCCCGATGGGGAAGACTCAAGGGGGAACGGCCTTGGCGGGATGACCTGGCGCCCGGGGACGCTCGGACGCTACGGACAGTAATCATTTATAGGATTTAAGTAGAAGATCCGTCCGATAGTCGACCGAACCATGATCACTCGAAGCAGGTTCACCCTTCCGGGCCAGGCAACTCGCCCGAACTACCGTAACGGATGTTGTCTTGGCATAATCTTGTTTCCAACGGGACTCGGAGAGGGAACTATCCCGTTACACGGGTGCTCGCCCGCACCATCGCACCATGAGAGGCCGCCCGATGACTATTCGTCACGATTCAATCACCGCAGAACTCGCCCTCCGCCTTGTCGTTCCCGGCGGGGCGCCCGTGCCGGTCGCCGCCACCGTCCGGTACGAGCCGGCCGATCCGTACGCGATCAGCATCGGCTTCCGCACCGGTGCGGACGAGGTCGTGGAGTGGACATTCGCACGCCAGCTCCTCAGCGACGGTGTGCGCCGACCTGCCGGGGATGGCGACGTGCAGGTGTGGCCTGCCGCCCAGTCCGGGGGACGGATCGTCTGCCTGTCCCTGTCCAGCCCGTCCGGGCATGCACTGTTCGAGATGCCGCGGTCCGAGGTGCTGGCCTTCCTACGGCGGACGTATTCAGCCGTCCCCCTCGGCGGGGAGAGCGACATCATCGATCTTGACGCCGAACTCGCCCTCCTCATCTGGGGCGGCCCCGAGCGGTGATCTCACCGGGGTCGGGACCGCTGCCCGATCCCGGTAAGCCGGTGCGGGCATTTTGCGACCAGGGGAGGCCCTTCCCCACCTGCATCCGAGGTAGCTTCCACCCGGTCACACACAGACCAGTCACACACAGAGCACCCGCCCGCCTGGCCGGCCTAGCGCCGCCAGGCGGGTTCTTTTGTCCCCGGCCCACCGCCGGTGCCCGGCTTATCGTCCGATCGGCTCGCCAGCCCCACCAGCCGGTCGGCCTTCAGCTCGGTCTCACGCCACTCCGAGTCCGGATCACTCCCCCACGTGATACCAGCGCCCGTACCGAACCAGATCCGGTCGTCCTCGATCCAGAACGTACGAATACCAACAGACAGCCAACCCACGTTCCGGTCGGCATCCACCCAGCCGATCCCCCCGCAGTAGTAGCCCCGAGAGGCCGGTTCCAGTTCTCGGATGATCCGCAGCGCACTCGACTTCGGCGCACCGGAGACGGAACCAGGCGGGCAGGTCGCCGCCAGGAGGTCCCGCCAGCCCACTCCCGGCCGCAGCCGGGCCCGGACGGTCGAGACGAGGTGCACGAGACCGGGGTGTTTCTCCACAGCGCAGAGTGAAGGCACCGTCACGCTTCCCGGGCGGGCAACCCGCCCGAGATCGTTGCGAACAAGATCGACAATCATGATGTTCTCGGCGACGTCCTTCTCCCGCAGATCCGCCGCCGTCCGACCGGTTCCCTTGATGGGCCTGGAGCTCACGACGTCGCCCTGGCGGGAGAGGAACAGCTCCGGGGAGGCGCCGACGATGCGCACCCCGGCCTCCGGCACGTCCAGGACGACCGCGTACGGCGCGGGATTGCCGGCGGCGACGACGGCCGCCAGGGCACCGAGATCGACACCGGCAGCACCGACACCGGGACCCCCCGCGCCTTCCGCCGCGGGCGCCGACAGGGGCGCCGACAGCAATCGGCAGAGATTGACCTGGTAGACCTCCCCCGCCGCGATACGCTCACGGATCGCCGCAACCCCGTCAAGGTAGGCTGCCCGGTTCATGGTCGTCGCCCATGCGGCTCGCGACGGTCCGAGCCAGGGGCCACGCCGCAGCGCCGCGACACCACCGGGAGGCGCCGGCCGCACGTCGGCGAACCGGATGCAACGGACGGCCCCCTTGAAGTCGACGACGACCGCCCAGAAGCCATCTCGATCCAGCACCGCGGCGTCATCGCTGATCTCCACGACCTCGGTCGCGAACCGGCCGCCGGCGAGCAGGAACGAGGAGGCATCCCACGGGGGTGACGGTGCCACACGCCCGAGAGGGCTCGTCTCCCGAGCCGCCACGTTCGTCTCGCTCATTCCGATCACGCTACCGCCGCCCGAGGTGACCCGCCGCCCAGGGCATGGACCAGCCCCTCGACGGTCGCCGGCTGCATGGACGTGCCGTGGGCGAAAGCCGGTGTTCATCCGGAGAAACTTGACCCAACGCAACATCTCAGCGACGCCCGCCGGACGGTTCGACGTCTGGCCCGATCGTCCGCTAGAGTGCTACCTGCACCGCCGAGAAGCGCGGAGCAGCGCGGACGTGGCTCAGTTGGTAGAGCATCACCTTGCCAAGGTGAGGGTCGCGGGTTCGAATCCCGTCGTCCGCTCGGGAGCAGAGAGGCTTGAGGTCCGTCCCCAGCGGCCTCCCACGGCGGAGTGGCCGAGTGGTTTAGGCAAGGGCCTGCAAAGCCCTGTACGCGGGTTCGATTCCCGCCTCCGCCTCTGATCCTTTCGCGGGCGATTAGCTCAGTGGGAGAGCGCTACCTTGACACGGTAGAGGTCACTGGTTCAATCCCAGTATCGCCCACCACCCCGTTTGTGCTGCGGCACAGCGGTTACGGCCACCCCTCACGGGGTGGCCGTTCGCATTTTCAGCCCTCCTCCGGGGTCCGTGCGAACGGATCTGCGAACACGGCCTACCCGCCGGCCACCTGCGACCCGTCATCCCCCGTCTCGTCGTCGACGGCGGGCGGTTCCGGTTCCTCCTGTGGGCCAGGCCGGTTCGGCATGCCGAGGATCACCCCCGCGATCTGGTCGGCGGCGTCCTTGTCCATGCCGGGAATCACGTGGCTGTAGAACGACAGCGTGAACGCCACACTCGCGTGCCCCAGACGCTCACTGACGACCTTCGGGTGCACACCGGACTTCAGCGCGGCGGTGGCGTAGCTGTGCCGGACGTCGTGCAGGCGGATCACCGGCAGGCCCACTGCGCGCGCATGCCCCTGGAACCAGTCGGTGATCGTGTCCGGATGGATCGCCGTGCCGTCGGGCCAGCAGAACAGCCGGTCGGTCGTGTGCTCGAACGTCGCGCGGTTCTCCTCCCAGACCGCGACGTATGCCCGAAGCGCGTCGAGGGTGAGCGGGTCCAGCGACAGCGGCCGGTAGGCGTTCACGGTCTTCTGCTCGCCATCGTCGGCCTTGCCATCGATGACCACCCGCGTCGTGATCGGTGAGACCGTCGCCAGCTCCAGGTCGACATCCGCCCGACGCAGACCGGCCAACGTGCCGCGCCGGACGCCGGTCGTGACGAGCAGCAGGTACATCGCGTACAGCCGATCGTCGCGGATGTGGTCGAGGAAGGCCCTCACCTGCTCCGGGGCCCACACGGTGGGGGCGCGCCGGCCGACCCGTGGCCGGTGGGCGTCTTCCGCTGGGTTGCGGCGGAGATAGCCCCACTTCACCGCGTCCCCCAACGCGCGACTCAGGGTCTGGTGGACCACGGCGACCGTGGCCGGCGCCAGGCCCTGCCCCTGCTCGCCGCGTTGGCGCAGCCGGCCCTTGTCGAGCAGGTGGCCGTAGAGCAGGTCCAGGCGCCGGGCGGTCAGATCCTGCAGGGGCGTCGGGCCGATCACCGGGACGACGTACAGCGTGAGGTAGTTGCGGTACTTCGCCCACGTGCCCTTGGCTACCGCCGGGCGCACCGCGGCGAGCCACTCGGCGGTGAACTCCTCCACGGTGCGCCGTGAGGGCGCCACGCGCTTGCCCTCCTCGAACTGGGTGATCGAGTCGCGCATGGCGCGGCTGGCCTCGGTCTTGGTCTTGAAGCCGCCGCGCGACGTCGTCCGGCGCTTGCCGGTGAGCGGGTCGGGGTCGATGTCGTGGCGGAACTCCCACCCGTTGGTGCGCTTGTAGACGCTGCCCTTCACGCGGCACCACCGAGGGTGGCGCGGAGTCGAGCGGTGACGACGTAGACCCGTCCGCCCATGCGCTGGACGGGTAGCTCGCCGGTGTCCGCCAGGCGGTAGGCGGTCGCGCGGGACAGACCGAGGATCTGAGCGGCCTTCCCCACCGAGATCAGCGCGGGCAGACCCTCGAATGGGTCCGGCTGGTCGACCGCCGTGGGTGCCTTGGGTGGTGGCGGGGTAGCCGGGTGCTGGTCCGCGAGGTAGGCGTCCAGGCGCTCGAACACGGCGTGAAGCTCCGCGCGGAGTACCGCGATGACGTCGGAGCCGGGGGTCTGGAGAGGCTTCCTGACGACGCGGTGGCGCGCACGGGAGACCACACGCTCGGCGGGTTGCGTGGTGGCGGGACGGGTCATGATGAACGTGCCTTCCTTCGTTTCGAGCGGATGGGGG
>NZ_CDWWXA010000112.1:0-13074 GCF_977971845.1 Frankia sp. CeCAU1
CGCTGGAGGACGTTTTCGCCAGCGTCAGCCTGAAGCGGCGCCTGGAACAGTCACCCGATCCCGAGGCCGAGCTGCATCCATATGTGGCGGGCCGCTGCGCGGTTGCGGACAGCACCGCGATCGACCTGGCCACCGAGGCGGCGGCGGCCGCGGCGGCGGGCTGGGCCGCGGTGCCGCTGGAGCGGCGGATGCTGCTGGGCACCCGGTTCCGCGAGGAGCTGGAACGGCGCCGCGACGACTTCGTGGACATGCTGGTAGTCGAGGCGCACCCGGTACGGCTGGCCCGCTGGGAGCTGAGCTGCCTGCTGGAGGTGTTCAGCGAGGAGAGCCTGAGCTGGTACCGGCAGCAGATGCACACCGAGTTCCAGCACGGTGGACGGCGGCTGGTCGTTCGGCGCCAGCCGGACGGCGTGGTGGCCTTCAACCCGCCGCAGAACGCCCCGGCACCCAGCGCGGCCCTGGTCGCCCTCGCGCTGATGGCCGGCAACACCGCCGTCGTGCGCGCCCCGCGCAGCATCCCGCTGAGCACCATGTGGCTGCTGCGGGACGTCCTGGGGCCGCTGCTCGACGAGCTGGGCGCCCCGCCCGGAACGCTGAACGCGATCTGCGCCAATCCCCGGCAGACGCTGGACCGTTGGCTGGTCGACCCGCTGATAGACGACATCTTCTACATCGGCGGCAGCGAGGAGGGGCTGCGCTTCGAGCAGAGCTGCGTGGCGAACGGGAAGAAGCCCATCCTGGAGCTGGCCGGCAACGACGGAATCATCGTCTGGCGCGACGCCGACATCACGTACGCCGCCGAAGCGATCACCGAGGCCTTCTACGGCTCCGGGCAGATCTGCATGGTCCCCAACTACGTGCTCGTCCATCCGGCGGTAGCCGACGCGCTGATCGCCGAAGTCCGGACGCAGCTTTCGGACATCCGGCCCGGCTACCCCGAGGACGAGGACGTTCTGCTGTCGCCGGTACGGCGCAGCGAAAGGTTCTTCGGCCTGCTCCGGCAGGCCTTGGAGCGAGGCGCGGACCTGGTGGCCGGCGGCCGGCGGACCGAACTGGACGGGACCCCGTCCGACACCGGTGTCTTTCTGGAACCGACCGTACTGCGGGTGGACGGCCTGGCCGACGCGCGTGGCTACGACGTGGTGCGCGAGGAGACCTTCTTCCCGCTGCTGCCGATCGTCGTGCCCGAGCCGGCCGGCGACGAGGAACTGCTGGACAGCTTCCTCACCTTCGTCAACACCAACGCGTACGGCCTTCGTAACTCCGTCTGGGCGCGTTCCGAGGCGGTGGTTGAGGCGTTCATGGCACGCATCACCAACGGCGGGCTACTGAAGATCAACGACTCGCATATCGGTTTCCTTCCCTACCTGCCCAGCCACGGCGGCACCGGGCTGACCGGCGGCGTCTTCGGCGAGGCGAACTACCCGATCCTGCGGACGTCCCATCTGCAGGGCGTCAGCCTCGCCCGGGACGTCAGCCCACGCGCCGTGGTTCTCGGTTCCCCTCGCCGCTGACTCCATGGTGCCGGCCACTCCCACCGGAGGTCTCCCTTGCGCAACCTCGAATCCGCCCGCGACCTGTGCGACCAGTACCACGGGGGCCTTGTGAAGGCTCTGGCCACGGTCCCCCCCGCCGATCGGGAGGTGCCCGGCAGTCCGGTGATCGAACTCTTCCGCGCCCACAATGGCCCCGCGCTGCTGGTCCCCGACGAGTTCGGCGGCCTCGGCGCCGACGCCCTGGACGCGGTGCGGGTCCAGCGGGCCATCGGGTCGCTCTCTCCCTCCCTGGCCGCGGCGGCCGCCATGCACCACTTCACCGCCGCCATGCTCTTCGCGCTCGCCCGGGAGGAGGGCCGGCTCACCTCGGCCCAGCTGGAGCTGCTGCGCGGGGTCGCGCCGGGCTCCCGGCTGATGGCTTCCGGCTGGGCGGAGGGCCGCACCCAGACCAACATCCTGATCCCCTCGGTGACCGCGACCGCCACCGACGGCGGCTATCTGCTCAGTGGCAGCAAGAAGCCGTGCAGCCTGGCCCGGTCGATGGACCTGCTGACCGCGAGCATCGCGGTTCCGGGTGCGGACGGCACCCCGGAGCTGGCTCTCGCGCTGACCCCCGCCGATGTCCCCGGGCTGTCCGTCCACCCGTTCTGGGGCAACGAGATCCTGGCCGCGGCCGAGAGCGACGAGGTCCGGCTACAGGACGTCTTCGTGCCCGCCGAGCTCGTGGTCCGCACGTCTGCCGACGATCCGCACCGCCTCGACGACCTGCAGACCGCGGGCTTCGTCTGGTTCACCCTGCTGATCTCGGCCGCCTATGTCGGAGCCGCCTCGGCCCTGATCGAACAGGTCGTCGAGCGCGAGCGGGGAAGTGCCGGCGACCGCACGGCGCTGGTGATCCGCGGTGAGGCCGCCTTCGCCCTGCTCGAGGGCGCGGCTCGGGCGACGCGGACCGCGGTGGCCGACGAGGCCGCCGTCGCCGAGGTCCTGGTCGCCCGCTACGCCGTTCAGGACCTCATCGTCCATGCCGTCGCGGACGCCTTGGAGCTGCTGGGTGGCATCGACTTCGTCAGGTCCGGCGAGAACGCCCGGCTCGCCGCGGCCACCCGGGCGCTGGCCTTCCACCCGCCGAGCCGCGGCTCTGCCGCCGAGCCGCTGCTGCAGTGGTTCACCGGCGGACCGCTGGAGCTGGCGTAGGCCTCGCGCGTCCCGTACGTCTCACCGCCCACCGCGCACACCAGGAGTAGCGCATGACGGTCATTCCCGCCATCGGCGCCGGCCCGGTCGTCGGCACCGACACCGAAGCCGAGATCCTCGGTCTCTACCGCAAGCACCTCAGCAAGGGCCGGGCGACCCTGGCCGAGCTGTTCGGCAGCCACATGGAGGTGGAGTCCCGCGGCGCGTGGCTGACCACCAGCGACGGCGAGCGGTTCCTCAACGCCGGCGGCTACGGCGTGTTCATCATGGGCGCCCGGCATCCGCTGGTCGTCGAGGCGGTCGAACGCCAGCTGCACACCCATCCGGTCGCCACCCGCATCCTGCTGGAACCCACCGTGGCCCGCGCGGCCGAGGCGCTGGTGTCGGTACTGCCGGCGGGACTCGACCGGGTGCACTTCGCCCTCTCCGGCGCCGAGGCCGTGGAGACCGGACTCAAGCTCGCGCGGGCGGCCGGGCACACCCGCACCATCTCCATGCTGGGCGGATACCACGGCAAGACACTCGGGGCACTGTCCGCCACCGCCAAGGAGGTCTACCAGCGGCCGTTCCGTCCGCTGCTCCCCGGCTTCCTGCACCTGCCCTACGGCGACACCGAGGCGCTGGAGCGAGAGCTGGCGGCCAGTCCCGGCCAGGTCTGCGTGATCCTGGAACCGGTCCAGGGCGAGGGCGGAGTGGTGATCCCGCCCGACGGCTACCTGCGACGGGTCGAGCGGCTGGTCCGGGAGCACGACGGCTTTCTGATCCTGGACGAGGTGCAGACCGGTTTCGGCCGGCTCGGCCGGTGGTGGGGCGCCGAGCACGAAGGGATCATGCCGGACGTCCTGCTGACCGGCAAGGCACTCGGCGGCGGGGTCGTCCCGGTCTCGGCCGCAGTGGCCACCCGTCAGGCGTTCCGGGTCTTCGACAAGGACCCCTACATCCACACGGCCACCTTCTCCGGCCAGCCGCTGGCGATGGCCGCGGTGCAGGGCGCCATCCGGGCGATGCGCGAGGAGGACCTCGTGGCCCGGGCCCGGGATCTGGGCGCCCGGCTGCTGCCCGACATTGCCGAGATCGCCCGGCGCAACCTCCCCGACCAGGTCGTGGACGTGCGCGGCCGCGGGCTGCTGATCGGTGTCGAGCTGGTCGAGGCCGGGCTGGCCGGCGAGCTCCTGATCGAGCTGTTCAACCACGGCGTGGTGGCCAACCATTCGATGAATGGAAACGCCGTGGTGCGTTTCACTCCGCCGGCGATTCTCACCGACCGCGAGGTCGACATCCTCCTGGACTCCTTCGACAAGGCCACCAGGGCGCTCGTCACCGGCTCCGCGACGATGCCCGTCAACGGCTCGGCCCTCGGAAAGGTGTGATTGCCGTGCGACATGTCGAGCTGAATGCCATGGTCCGCTCCGCGACCGCGCGGGACGTCTTCGACGACGTCCTGCGCTGGGAACGCTACCCGGAGCTGGCCCCGCACGTGCGTTCCACAAAGGTGCACGGAACCTATCCCGACCCGGAGTGCGCGTCGAGCTGGGAACTGCACTTCCGCAGCGGTCTGCTGCGCTGGACGGAGCGGGACCAGTTCCTCCCCGAGGAGCTGGAGATCCGCTTCGAGCAGACCGACGGCGATTTCGACTCCTTCGCCGGCACCTGGCGCCTCACACAGCAGAATGCCGATGTCGCCGTCGCGTTCACGGCGGATTTCGACTTCGGAATTCCCAGTCTCGAGGGAATCCTCGACCCGATCGCGGAGCGCGTCATCAGGGAGACGGTCGCCTGGGCCATCACCGGCATGTTCGAGCGCACCGACATCGCCGACGACATCATTCTCGACCCCGCCGCCGTACCCGGACTGCCGGTGACCTCCGGACTGTCCGCGACGACATAGCGGCGCGGCGCGTTCCCGACCACTCCCGCTGGAGGCCGACCGTGGACCAGGCCAACCCCTTCGAGACCCCGCGCACCTTCGCGCTGCACCGATCCGAATACCTGGTGGGATTCGCCGTCACCACCGGTCTGATCATCGCCAACTTCGGCGAGATCCGCTGGCTGCCCGCCATCGGACTTTTCCTCTACATCGACCTCATCGGGTACATCCCCGGCGCGATCGCATTCAAGCGCAGCGGCGGGCGACCCATCCACAAGACCTACTACGTGCTCTACAACCTCATGCACAGCCTGATCAGCGCGGGCGCGGTCGCCGCGCTCTGGTGCCTGCTGATCGGACCGGAGTGGGCGCTGCTCGCGCTGCCGTTCCATCTGTTCGGCGACCGGGCACTGTTCGGCAACTTCCTGAAGTCCTTCGCGCTGCCCTTCGAGCCGGTACGTCAGCAGGGCTACCTGCGTCTACTGACCGACCTGGGCGTGACGCATCCCAAGCCCGTCAAGCACGCCCACGACCCGATCCCGGTCGGCCACATCCCGGCCAGCCGGATCCCGACCGGCCATCCCGCGCTTGGCGGCGCCGTCGGAGCGGCCACCACGAACAGCGCCGGGACAGGCGGCGAGGTTCCCCGCGGCACCGCGACCGTCTCGCCCGGCGCGGCCCGGTGAACGGCCAAGCCGGCTGCCCGCACGACAACTGAGGACGGAGAGGTCACCGTGACGGACATCGCTGGCATCTCGCGAAACGGGACGGTCCCGCCCGAAGCCGCCTGGGACACCGCTCCCGGCCTGCTCGACGGCGCCACGCAGCTCACCCTCGGGCCCCAGGAGTGCGACCTGGCCTACTGGATCACCTCGGTGGCCCAGGGCACACTCGCGCACCGGGGGGAGACCGGCCACCACCCGGACGCCGTCGTCCCGGAGCTGCTCCGCCGCCCCGGGCCGCTACGCGAGGCGCTCGTGCTGGAGTTCGGTTTCCGCGGCATGGCCGAGGAGATCGCCACCCGGCTCCTGTCCCACTACGTCGCAATCGCCCCGGGCACAGCGGAGCTGGAGTTCTACGTCACCCAGATGGTCGACGAGGCACGCCACGCGCGGGTCTTCCGCAACCACCTGGCCGAGGTCGGGGTGCCGTTCGACACCCTGCCGCCCGACGTCGCCGCCATGGCGGCCGACTACTGGCAGCGGGTCCTGCGCCCGGTGCAGGACTTCACTCTGAAAATCGTCCGGGACCAGGCCGACTTCGCCGGCGCGGTGGCTGTGTTCGCCATCGTCATCGAGGGTGTGCTCGCCCCGGCCGCCGAGCTGAGCGAACGCAAGTGGACGCCGCTCTCCCCGGCCACGAAGGAGATCTCGCGCGGCACGGCCATCGACGAGATCCGGCACCTGACCGTGGCCAGCACGATCCTGCGCGACCATCTGACGGCCCGGCCCGAGATCCGCGAGTCGGTCCTGGACACCATCCACGCCGGGGTGCGGCTGTGGGACGAGGTCCCCGACCGGGAGTTCGTCATGCACCGCGAGGAGCTGTTCCAGGCCGGCATGCTCCAGCACGCCGACATCATCGGCGACTACGAGATCTGGCCGGGCGTGCGGATGCTGGAGACCACCCCGGAACAGCGCTACGACATGGCCGACCGCTGGACCATGGAGATGGCCGAGGTCCGGATGGCCTACATGGGCCTGCCCACCGACGTGCTGGCCAGCGGGTCCGGGAATGCGCCATGAGCGTCACCACCAACGCCGCCGCGAGCGCCACCGCGCCCGGGCCTACGTCCGCATCCGCGACCCGGAGAGCAGCCGTCATCGCCGGTATCGGCGGGTACGTGCCGCCGGCGGTGGTCACCAATCGGGAGCTGACCGACCGGCTGGACACCACCGACCACTGGATCCGTTCCCGCACCGGTATCGTCAGCCGGCACGTGGTGTCGCCGGGCACAGCGACCTCGGACCTCGCGGTGGAGGCCGGCTGGCGGGCACTGGAGTCCTCGGGAGACCACACCGTGGATGCCGTCGTCCTGGCGACCACCACCCCCGACTGCCCATGCCCGGCGACCGCGCCGGAGGTCGCCCACCGGCTCGGGCTCGGCGGCGCCGCGGCGTTCGACATCGCCGCGGTGTGCACGGGCTTCCTCTACGGCCTGGCCACGGCGGCCGGTCTGGTCGCGGCGGGCATCGCGGACCGGGTACTGCTGATCGCGGCGGACGCCTTCACCACCATCATCGATCCCGATGACCGATCCACCGCGATCATCTTCGCGGACGGTGCCGGAGCCGCCGTGCTGCGGGCCGGCACCGTGGACGAGGCGGGCGCGGTCGGGCGGGTCGTGCTCGGCAGCGACGGCGGGCTCGCCGACCTGATCCAGGTCCCGGCCGGCGGCTCCCGCCAACGTAGCCGCGGGACAGCACCGGCTCCGGGCGAGGAGTTCTTCCGGATGCGGGGGCGCGACACCTATCGGCACGCGGTGGACCGGATGACCACGGCGGCCCGGGAGGCGGCGGCCCTGGCCGGGTGGGAGGTCGCCACCGACGTCGACCGTTTCGCCGCGCACCAGGCGAATGCGCGGATCCTGACCGCCGTCGCGGAACGCCTGGGGATCGACGCGGACCGTCGCCTGTCCAACATCGCCCGAGTGGGCAACACCGGCGGTGCGTCCATCCCCCTGCTGCTTGCCGAGGCCACCGGCAACGGCGAGCTGGTGGCCGGCCATCGGCTGCTGCTGGCCGCCTTCGGCGGCGGGCTCGCCTGGGGCGCGACAGCCCTGGTCTGGCCCGATCTCAAGACCTGCTGAGGACATCGACACACACGGAGGTACAAGGTCATGTTCGAGACCCTGAAGGAAATGCTGGTCAGCAAGCTCAAGGTTGCGCCGGGGCAGATCGTTCCTCAGGCCACCCGGGAGGACGTCGAACTCGACTCGTTGGCCGTCGTCGAGCTGGCGCTCCTGCTCAACACCGAGCTCGGTCTGCCCATCAGCGACGACGAGCTGCTGTCGACCGTCACCATCGGCGACATCGCCGCATTGATGGATCAGCGGAGCGCGAACGTCTGATGGCCGGCACCGAGACCGCCAGCGCCGAGATCGCCGTCACCGGCCTGGGCCTGGTGACACCGGGTGGCGTCGGTTGCGGCCCGAGCTGGGAGGCGGTCTGCGCCGGGCGGCCCACCGCCGCGCCAGACCCGGCGCTGGCCGACAATCCGGTGCGGATCTCCTGCCGGGTGCCGGACTTCGACGCCGATCTGCTCCTCGGCGCGCGGCGGGCTCACCGCCTGGACCGCTTCGTGCAGTTCGCCCTGGTCGCCGCGGGCGAGGCGATCGCCGACGCCGGACTCGACCCGACGAGCTGGGACGGGGCGCGAGTCGGAGTGGTGCTGGGCAGCGCCGACGGCGGGCCCGGCACCGTCGAAAGCCAGCACGCGGTGATGCTGGCCGGCGGAGCGGCCCGGGTCTCCCCGCTGCTGCTGCCCATGCAACTACCGAACATGCTCGCGGGCCAGGCCGCCATCGAGTTCGGCGCCACCGGCCCGAACCTGGTGGTGGCCACCGCGTGCGCCTCGGGCACCACCGCGATCGGAATCGCCCGGGATCTGCTGCTCCTGCGGCGGTGCGACCTCGTTCTCGCCGGCGGCAGCGAGGCGATGATCACTCCGCTGGTGATGGCCGGGTTCGCCCGCATGGGCGCGCTCTCCCGCCGGGAGGACGACCCGGCCACCGCGTCCCGCCCCTTCGACACGGATCGCGACGGCTTCGTCGCGGGCGAAGGAGCCGGGGTGCTCGTCCTGGAACGGCTCGCCGACGCCCGGGCCCGCGGCGTGCGCCCGCGGGCCCGGGTGGCCGGGTACGGCGCGAGCGCCGATGCCCACCACATCACCGGCCCGCATCCGCAGGGGGCTGGCATCGAGGCCGCCGTGCGGGCGGCACTCGCCGACGCCGGGGCCGCCGTCGGCGACGTACGGCACATCAACGCGCACGGGACGTCCACGCCGCTGAACGACCTGGTGGAGGCCCACACGATGGAACGGCTGTTCCCCGGCAGGCCGCTGGTCACCTCGACGAAGGGTGTCACCGGCCACCTGCTGGGCGCGGCCGGCGCGGTGGAGGCGGCGTTCGCCGTCCTGTCCGTGGAGCGGGGCCTGGTCCCGCCCACGGCGGGGCTGCGCGCGCTGGACCCGCGCATGGACATCGCGGTCGCCACGGCCGCCACGGCGACCCCGGTCGAGCTGGCACTGAGCAGCTCCTGCGGGTTCGGCGGCCAGAACGCGGTGCTCGCGATCGCCGCCGCCTGAACGCGGCGGGTCCATTCTGGGAGGCTGTCGTGAACGACGTACGCGAGTTGATCGACGAGGGGTCGGCGGCCGCCGCGCGGCTGGCTCGGCGCGGATACGAGCTGCGGGTGGAGCCGATCGCGGCGGCGTCCCGCCGCCGCGTCGTCGCCCTGCGACGGCTGGCGGAGCTGCGCGGGGCGCTGAAACAGGCATCCCGCGGCGGCGAGGGCGCCGACCGGGAGTCGTCCCGGGAGCTGCGCGCCCAGATTCAGCAGGCGCAGACCGAGGTACGGGCGGCCGAACGGGACCTGAGTGAGTTGACGCTGACGATCCCGAACCTGCCGCTGGACGACGTGCCCGACGGCTTCTCGGAGAAGGAGGCGGTGGAGGTCCGCCTGGGCGGGCCCGACCCGGTTCCCGCTGACAACGCTCGCCATCACGCCCTGGTCGGCGAGCGGCTGGGCGTGCTGGACACGGCGACCGCGGCGAAGTTGTCCGGTGCCCGCTTCAGCGTCGCGCGGGCGGCGGGTGCCCGGCTCGGGCGGGCGCTCGCCGCCTTCTTCCTGGACCTGCACACCGAACGGTTCGGCTACACCGAACTCTCCGTACCCTACCTCGTGAGCCGGCAGACCATGACCGGCACAGGGCAGCTCCCGAAGTTCGAGGACGATCTGTTCACCACCCGGGTCGGCGACCGGGAGCTGATGCTGATTCCCACCGCCGAGGTCCCCCTGGTCAACCTGTACGCCGGCGACGTCCTCGACGTGCGGCGGCTGCCCGTCGCACTGACCGCGCTCAGCCCGTGCTTCCGCGCCGAGGCCGGCTCCTACGGCCGCGACACCCGAGGCGTGCTGCGCCTGCACCAGTTCGAGAAGGTGGAGCTAGTCCGGATCTGCGCCGTCGAGGACGCCCGATCCCAGCTCGAGCAGCTGCTGAGCCACGCCGAGGAGTGTCTGCGGCTGCTGGAGCTGACCTACCGGGTCGTCCTTCTGCCGGCCGGCGACCTGGGATTCGCCGCACGCCTCACCTACGACATTGAGGTGTGGCTGCCGGGAGGCGGTGCATACCGGGAGATCTCCTCCGTCTCCGACTGCGGCACGTTCCAGGGCCGGCGAGCCGGAATCCGGGTACGCACCCGAGACGGCCGCAAGGAGCCGGCGGCGACGCTGAACGGCTCCGCGCTCCCGATCGGACGCACCATCGCAGCACTGTTGGAGCAGCGCCTCCAGCCCGACGGCTCGGTCCTGCTGCCGGAGGCGCTCGTCCCCTACGCCGGCTTCAGCCGCATCCTGGCGGACGGGACGATGTCACGAACGCCGTGACAGCCCGTTCCGCGGCCCGTCACAAACAGCCCGTCAAACGGGCCGTTCCGTGACCCGTCATGCCCTGGAAAACTCCAGCAGGTCCCTGTTCAGCCGATCGGCGTGGGTGGCGAACAGACCGTGGGCTGCGCCGTCATACGTGACGAAGGTGCAGTCCGGTACGAGTTCGGCGGTCCGGCGTCCGCACAGGTCGTAGGGCGCCCCCATGTCCGCGGTGCCGTGGATGACCAGCGTCGGCACGTCCACGGCCGCGGTCTCGCTCCGTTGGTCGGTGGTGAACAGCGTGCGGTAGATCTCGACCCCCGCCCGTGGTGAGGTGTCCAGGCAGGTACGCACCAGCCACTCGGCAAGGGCCGGCGAGACCGGGGCTGCGGACGGGTCGCCGGCGCCGGGATCGCCGAAGAACGGCCCGGTGAGCTGGCCCAGCCACCCGGCCCGGTCCCGCCGGATCGCGTCTGCCATCTGGTCGAACACCGCCTGCTCCAGCCCGTCGGGATTGTCCGGCACCCGCAGCATGAACGGGGTGGTCGAGGCCACTAGAGCGAGCCTGGCGACGCGCCCCGTACCGTGCCGGGCCAGGTAGGCGACGGCTTCGCCGCCACCGACCGCGTAGCCGACCAGCAGAGTGTCCCGCAGGTCGAGGTGATCGGTCAGATCGGCGAGGTCGTTGGCGAGGGTGTCGTAGTCATAACCGTGCCACGGCGCGTCCGACCGCCCACAGCCGCGACGGTCGTAGGTCACGCAGCGCAGACCGTGGCCGGCGAGGAAGGGCGCCTGGAACTCCCACATGCGGGAGTCCATCATCGCGGTTCCCAGCAGCACGACGGGCTGGCCGTCTCCCCAGTCGTTGTAGTGCAGGCTCACGCCATCCCTTGTCGTCATCCGGGGCATCGGGGCTCCTCTCATCTGCCGTCACCGACCGTCAATGGCGGGTGACGGGCGCTTGTCCATGGGTCCACCGCTGCCGGAGCAGCGCGCCTGGCCTGCGCAGTGCGTCATCCCGGCGGCGCGCCGGCGCGCGCCTGCCGGTCCGGCGCTAGCAGGACCATGACCGCGGCCAGGACGCAGAAACAAACGAGGGGAATCAGCGCGAGCGCGAAAGCGCGCGCGTACCGATCCGCCTCGGCGGCGTGGGCGAGGACGGGAAAGAAAATCGTGCCGACTATCGCCACACCAAGCGCGGCACCGCCCTCCTGCGCCGTGTTCAGCAGCCCGGAGGCGGAGGCGGCATGCTCGGCCGGGGCGGCGCCGAGCACGAGATTGGTCAGCGGTCCAGTGGTCATACCCATGCCCACACCCGCAACGACAAGCGCCGGAACCAGCCAAAGGATTTCACCCGTCACGCCGATGTGGGTGGCGGCGATGCCGGCCAGCACATAGCCCGTGGCCAGTACCAGTGGACCACCGGCCACCGAGCGGGCGGTTACCGCCGCTACAGACCGGGCAGCAACCAGTGAAGATCCGAAGTAGCCTGCGCCCAGAGCAAGGAAGACCAGCCCGGCATCCAACGCTGACAGAAGCAGGCCACGCTGAAGGTAGAGCGCCAGGACGAAGAAGAAAGACCCCATGGCCAGGAAATAAGTCATGGTCGCGGTGATGCCCATCACAAAAGGCCGTTCCCCGAACAGTGCGGGCTCGATCAGCGGATCGCGGCCCGCCGCCACCCGCCCGCGCATATGCCGGCGGATCAGAGGCGCCAACGCCGCCGCCGCGACCAGGCACAGCCAGCTCCACGCGGGCCAGCCCTGCTCGCGGCCGACGACGAGCGCGCCGACGACGAGCACCAGTGTCGTGGTGACCAACAGCGCGCCCACCACGTCCAGTCGGGTCCCGTCCGCGCCGCGGGACTCCGGCACGGTGCGGCGCACGAATGCCAGCGCCCCCAGACACAGCGGGATATTGATCAGGAAGATCGCCCGCCAGCCCAGGCCCGCCACGTCGGCCGTGATCAACGCACCCCCGATGGTCTGACCGAACACTCCGGCGAGACCGATCACCAGCCCGTAGGCAGTGAAGGCCCGACCACGGCTGGGTCCCGCCGGATACACGGCGCTGATGATCCCGAGTGCCTGGGGGACCATCAGGGCCGCGGCGGCACCCTGGGCGACCCGGAACGCCACGAGAGCGTTGGCCGAGGGCGCGACGGCGCAGGCCACGGAGGCGATCAGAAACAGCGCCATGCCGAGCACGAACATCCGCCGGCGGCCGTGGATGTCACCGGCCCGCCCGCCGGCGATGAGGCCGGCGGTGAAGGCCACCCCGTAGCCCACGACGAACATCTGGGCCTGTCCGGAGCCGGCACTCAGATCCGCCTGAACGGCGGGCACGGCGACATTGGCGATGAAGTAGTCAAGAACAGTGACAAAGGTCGCGACCATCACCACGATGAGCGCGCCCGCGGAGGGATTGGCGGTTTCCGCCGGCTCTGGCGGCCACCCATCAGTCTCCTCCACCGCCGGGGAACCGATCTGCGAGGTCATTCGGTCCGCTCTCCTGCTCTGTTGGCCATACATATGTGCCGTCAATCCACGAAGACGACATGCGCGCCACCGACACTTCCTCGACACGGACCAGCGGGTCAATTACGTCTCACGTAAAGGCCCGCCGTGGCGCCGCTCGCGGCGCCACCCGCAGTGCCGTCACAGCGACGGCCCGACGGCCGTTTTCGCAGTCGTTTTCGGGCGGCCCCGGGGCAGGGTCATTGCAAGGTCGTGTTTGTGCTGGTCACGAGCCTCGATCGTTCAGATCTTGACGGTGATCGTCGAGTCTGTCGTTCGAAGGTCGTGGATGGTGGTTTTCGGGTCGCGGGCAGCGCTGTGGCCCGGCTGTCGTGCCGGGTGGGCGCCGGCTCCACAGGCCGGGTGATCTTTCGACTCGTCGGGGTGGGGGTGGTGGCGGTCAGGTCCGGGCG
>NZ_CDWWXA010000112.1:13099-16029 GCF_977971845.1 Frankia sp. CeCAU1
GGGTGGTGGCGGTCAGGTCCGGGCGGGCAGCGCCTGGATCCGGTTGATCATCGTGGCGACGGCGTGGGCCCAGGGCCAGGTCGCGGGGGTCCGGATCTCGCGGCGCCGGCCCGAGTAGATGATCCTCGCGGCGACGTGCAGGACCCGGTACCGAAGTTTCTTCGGCTCGGCGGTGGCGAGGTCGCCGTCGAGCGCGAGGAGTCTCAGCCAGGCGTGCAGGTCGCAGGCCATCGCGACGGCGACGCACCACGCCGTGTTGATCGCCTTTCGTTTGCTGGGCATCCGGCGGAGGCCCGTGTCCTTGCCTCTGCGGAGGAAACCTTCCACGCGGGCCTGGAGGCGGTGGACGGCCTCGACGAACGGGACCTGCTGGTGGCCGGCCGGCAGGTCGGCGTCCAGACGGGCGGGCAGGTTCGTGCCGGTGACCTGGAACCGGAACCCGGCGTGCTGCTCGAACAGGGACAGCTGCGCGCCGGGTGCGGGCCGTTCGCGGCGCGCGACCAGGCGCAGGGTCTTCGGCCAGGTCCGGTAGCGGTCCCCGGTCGGGGCCTCGCGCAGTAGCCCGGTCAGGTCCGTGACCTGCCCGTTCGTGCGGGGGGTGCCATCGGTGCGCACGGAGGTGGCCCACGCGGTCTCGGGGACCTCGCCGACGGCCGAGCGGACCCGCTCGTCGACGTCGAAGCCGACGGCGTAGTAGACGGTGCGCTCGGGGTGCTCGGGGTCGTGGCCGAGCTGGTCGAGGAAGGTGACGAGGTCGTGGCTGGACCCGGCGCCGTCGACGGTGATCAGCAGCTTGTTCCGGTGGGTCTCGGGGAGCTGGGCGATCGCCTCGCGGATGACCTCGATGTGGTCGACGGCGGTGTTCGAGCCGGCGTTGCCGGGCCGGAGCTTGAGCACGAGGCACTCGCCGGTGTTGTCACACCACACCGTCAGCAGGTGATGGCCGTAGGTCTTCTTGAACGTGCCTTTCGCGTCCTCCTTGTCGCTGTGCGCGATCACGATCGTCGGGTCGACGCGCAGCACGACGAACTCGCCGAGGTCGGTGCCGGCGACCGTCGAGGCCGGGATCCCGCCGCGGGCGTTGGCGAGCAGCGTCCAGACGTGCGCCCGGACCTCGGCGCGCGCCGCGGCGATCTCCCTGGTCCGCCCGGACGCCTCGTGCAGCGCCCGCCAGGCTGTCGCGACGGACGTGACCGGGCCGAACAGTTCCTCCTGGTCGCCGAGCGCGGCGATCTCCCCGAGGCGGGTACCCCCGTCGGCGATCACCACGGCGATGTCGGTGAGGACCCGGCCGCGGTCCAGGCCCGGGTAGGCCGTGGTACCGGCCATCGCCGACCCGAGCGCCCGGGGCATCCCGACCTTGTCCATCAGCATCCGAGCACCCGCGGTGCCGGCCCGGCTCGTGATACCGCCACCACCGACCGTGACATGCGTGCCGGCCGACCACTGCGTAGACTTCACCTGACAGGTGCTCCTGGTCTTGCGGACGATTGGGCCTTAGACATCCCTATTGTCCCAGGTCAGGGGCACCTTTCTGCGTCCGGAATCTAGATCAACCAGGGAATTGCTGAATACTCCAGGCGAGGGTGATCGCCTGGTTGGGATGGCGGGCGTGGTGGCGTAGGGCTCGGGCGATGTTGGTGAAGCCGGCGAACCGGAACAGGCTGATCACCAGGTTGCGGAGAGCGGCCATGACCTGGGGTCCGCTGCCGGTACGAGCCTGGTGGAGGTCTTCACCCAGCGTGACGTCACGGACCCAGCGCAGGCGGACCTCGACGTGCCAGTGGCCCCGGATCCAGGTGGCCAGTTCGGCGGGTAGGGCGTCGTGGGCGGGCAGGGTGCAGATCGCGTAGACGGTCTCACGTCGCCGACAACGCTTGCCCTCGGTCTTCTTCTTGTTCTTGTTGATCGGGCGGGAGGTGCGGGTGACCTGGATGGCCTGGGCGGCGTGGGGGAACCCGAGCCCGGCCGGGACGGTGACGGCTTTGAGGGTGCGTGTCTCGATCCGGCCGTGACCACGGCCGGTGGTGGTGTGCCCGACCGGGACGTCTTTCCAGGGCAGGGTTTTCAACCGGGTGCGGACGGTGGGCTGGTTGCGTTTCACGGTGACCAACAGGTGCGCTCCCCGGGTGTGGAGGTAGTCGGCGTGCGCGGTCTGCGCGTGCATCGCATCGACGATGATCAGGACGTCGGTCAGGTCGGGGATCTGCTCGAGAACCGTGGAGAACAAAGGGATTTCGTGGGTCTTCTCGTCGACGTCGACCTGCGCCAGGACCACGCCGCGGGCATGGTCGAGAACACCGAGGAGGTGCACGGGGTGGGCGCCGTGCCGGGTGGCGCGCATCGCCTTCCCGTCGACGGCGAGCACCCGCCGTACCCGGCGTCGGCGCCGTGGCGGCTGGTGCCCGGCGGTGTCGACGGCGTCCAGGCGGGCCCGGATCCAGGCTCCGATCGCGGCCTCCAACGCCGCCCGGTCCACACGTACCAGCACCCGCCAGATCGTCACCGGGCCCGGGACCCGCCCGGTCAACCCCAGGCCGGCGCGGGCGTCCGCGGGCAGGTCGGCGGCCCATTCCCCGATCGCCGCGAACGAGCGGGCGCCACTGAGCATCGCGCACACCGCGATCGCCAGGAGCGCGGCGAAGGGGTAGCGCACCCCGCGCCGTCGGCGTGGGTCCGGTACCTGCGCGAGCGCTTCGCATAACGCGATCCGCTCACTGTCGGTCAGCGAACCCGGTGGGCTACTCAGGTCCAGGATCTGCCCGGCGAGCCCGTCGATCACAGCAGCGATGGGAGCCGATGACATCGGCGGGCACGGCCTTCCCTGGCGAACATGAAGCGTCGAGAACTCCATGATCGACAGAAGGGCCGTGCCCGCCGTCCATCTCCTCTCTGCGTGTCGCCGGCATCCATCCAGGTCAGGCCACACG
>NZ_CDWWXA010000113.1:0-5668 GCF_977971845.1 Frankia sp. CeCAU1
GTGCACCCAGTCAGGAGACAGTTAGCGCCGCTAACTACCCCGCAGCCCATGCCATTACACGCAATGCCAAAACAATGACACCCAATTTCTTTCCCATATCCCACTAGGAAAACAGCCGGAATGGCAAGATCCCGTAGTGCGCAACGGGCGCACAACAGACGTGCGTCTCCGCCCGCCGCACATAGAAATACCCGCCGGGAACAGACCCCTGAGCCATTCCCGGCGGGTCTTCGCGATACCGCCCTCATGCGGCAGGCGGAATCGCGGGAAAACGCACCCGGCACTGACCTGGGCCGCCACACGGGACGTTCCCGGCGAGCACCCTCCCGGGGCGGCGCGCCGGGTGCGCATGCCAGGCCACCATAACACCCCGGCCGCTACAATGGGAGGCGCGTTCATGCGCCTCCCACCGGCCGGCCAGGTCCCCCCGTGCCTGGCCGGCCGGCGCGCCCCCGGGGAAACACCGCGCCGGGGGGCCGCGGCGGCCAGCTGGGGGACATCACCGCACGGGGGACCGAATGGGAGGTTAAACGCGATGGGCCTTCACCTGATGTTCGACGCCAGCAACCCGCCCGCAACCGGCTACCCGGGGGCGCAGGCTGCCGCCGGCTATATCGGCGGGAACACCCCGCACGTGTGGTCCCTTGACGAATGGGACCGTTTCGGCCACCTGGTGCAGTTCCCCATCTGGACCGGGTACGGGGAAGACGACCCTGGGGAGCATGCGAAGTCGTGCGCCGCGGCGATGAAAAGCCTCGGCTGGGCGCCCGGTGAGCCTAACCGGCGCGCCGTCATCGTCGATCAGGAGTCCGAGATCGACGGGCCGTGGCTGGACACGTTCGCCGGGGTCATCTGGGACGCCGGGTACACGTGCCGGGTGTATGAGTCCCTGGCGGCCCTCCAGCACAACCCGGTGGAAGGCGGGGTTATCCTCGCGGACTGGACGGGTGTGCCGGAAATCCCGCCGTATAAGCACGTTGACGGCTGCCAGTACCGGGGCAACGTGCCATTCGCTGGCACCGAGGTTGACCTTTCCGTTATCACCACGGAAATGCTGGCTCATGGCGGCACGGGACCCCGCCGGCGTCCCGCCTAGAGCGGGGGTGCCCCCCTCAAATCAGATGGCACGCCGTCAGGTAAGTTTCAATTGCGGCTGGTGCGGCACGCCGACCGTCCGGCGCCTGGACAGATGGCAGGAGCGGGTATGCATCGACTGCGCGCTGCTGACCGCCAGTGGGGCCGCCCGGCAGATGGCAGAAAAACGCGGGCCTGCGTATGATCACTGGCTAGAAAGCCGCGGCCCGCGGGGCCGCCCCCGCAAAAGAACGGAGTAAGCCATGGCAAAGGCCATGCCCGACCCGACAACCGCCGCGACCAAGTGGGCACAGAATCTCGGCGCCGCCGGCACCGCCTACACCACCGGGGTGCAGGCCGTCACCCAGGCCCCCGGCCAGGCCGCCGCCAACGCCAGCGACCGCTACCTCGCAGGCGTCCAGTCCAACGTGAACAAGTTCAAGGCCAACGTCGCAGCGGTCAGCCTGGGTGACTGGCAGACCGCCGCGGTGAACAAGGGCGCGCCCCGGCTCGCCTCCGGGGCGACCGCCGCCCAGCCGAAGATGCAGACCGTGTTCACGCAGCTGTTCCCCTACATCGAGCAGGTCCGCAACAGCCTGCCCGCGCGCGGCGACCTCGAGCAGAACATCGCCCGGTCGGCCGCGTTCCAGCGCGGCATGAACAAGTTCGTCAAGCACTAGGCCCGCCAGGACACCACAGCTAAGGAAGGACGATCATGGGCCTTGCTATCGACACAGTGCTGGCCTACAGCACCCAGGGGGCCGCGTCCGCGTTCCCCACCGCACTGGGCACCGCCACCGGGGACTCCCTCACGGTGCGCAACTTCAACTCGACCGACTCCGCGCAGCTCGAGTCGGTCATCTACTCCGCCGGTGGCGGGCAGAAACTCCGCATCACCAGCCCGCGGCTGCACGACCCCAACACCGGCCTCACCCTCGCCCCCGGCGAGGTGCCCGCCCAGTTCGCCCTGCCCCGCGAGGCGGGCGTGCAGCTGTACCCCGGTGACACCCTCGCCGCCTACGGCGGGATCGCCGCCGCCGGGACCATCACCATGGGCCTGGTGAACTACTACTCCAACCTGCAGGGCGCCAGCGCGCGGCTGCACATGTGGGGTGACATCTCCGGGCTGATCAAGTACTACAAGACCGTCGAGGTGGACCTGGGCGCGATCGCCGTGGGCGCGTGGACGGACACGCTGATCACCGCGACGGAGAACCAGCTGCACGCCGGCTCGGACTACGCCGTCCTCGGCTACGAGGTGGACCCGGCGGTGGACATCGTCGGGGTGAAAGGCGCGTTCACCGGGAACCTGCGCATCTGCGGCCCCGGGCCGGTCTCGACGCTCGCGATCAGCGAGTACTTCGTCACCATGTCCGAGAAGCACAACACGCCGCACATTCCCGTGTTCAACGCCAACGACCGGTTCGCCATCTACGTCAGCGCCGCCAACCACGCGGCTGTGGCCGCGCAGGCCGCGTCGGTGTACCTGATCCTGGCCGAGCTCACCCAGACGGTCACCCCGTAGGCCCCGCCGCCCCGCGGCCAGCTGGCAGACCTGGCCGCGGGGCAGCGGTCACCGTCCCGCCATGGAGGCGCCATGACCACTCCCAGCATCGCCTACGGGGGCCGCACAGCCGGCCTGGCCGGGGTTGTGCCACCACCCGCCAAGCCGGTGCGTGTCACCGGCCAGGCCGGCACGTACGAGATCTACAGCGGCAAATGCGCCGTCGTCAGCTGGTCCCTGTCCAACCAGTCCGGGGCCACCAACAACCTCGTCATCTACGACGGGGACAGCGCGAACGGCATCCAGGTGGCCCGCGCCCACGCCGGGGCGGGCGCCGACGACAATTTCGCGTTCGGCGGTTCCGGGGTCCTGTTCGAAACCGGTATCACGGTGAACGACTCCGGCGCCGCCTGGGTGGGCACTATCCACGTGATCCCGCTGTCGTGAAAGGCGCCCGGCCCATGATGACAGCTGCCACCGTGTTCTGGGCGGTATGGTTCGCCATGCTTATTATCGGGGACCCGCTGTGGATTCATTTCGGCGGGGAAAAAGCCAGCGACACGCATTTCCTGGTTGTGCATATTTCCTACGGTCTGCGTATCGCGGTGCTGGCCTGGCTGGCCTACCATTTCCTGTATGCGCACGTAAAGAACTGACATGACCGTCCCGGCCACCCAGATCCTGTCGTACGCGGTGCTCATTCCCGCCGGCACCGCCCAGAACGCGCCCGTCACCACCGACGTGTCCTTCGATCAGGCGTCGGTGGTGGCCATCCGGTGGCGGGTGCCACCCGGGCCGTCCGGCTACATGGGATTCCAGGTCACCTCCGACAGCGCCGGGGTCATCCCGCTCGGCGAGGCGAACTACATCGTGGCCGATGACGAGTCCGCCCAGTGGGACATCGCCGGCTACCAGGACTCCGGATCCTGGCAGGTCACCGGGTACAACACTGACTCGTTCGACCACACCGTGTACCTGGACTTCCTCACTGTCGCCCCCGGCGCCGACGTGCCCGCCACCACCGGCACCACCGGCACGCCGGTGACCGCCACGAACGCGGACCTGTCCAGCCCGCCACCGGACGCCAGCACGCTGCAGGCCGGGGTGCAGGTGCAGACGTGAGCGTGCTCGACTGGTCCCAGCTGCAGGCCATGTGGAGGTTCGGCGGCGGGTCCGCCAGCGCGGCCCCGATGATGGCCGCGATAGCGCTCGCGGAGTCATCCGGCCAGTCCGGCGCCGTGTCACCGGCCGGCGCGATCGGCCTGTGGCAGATCATGCCCTTCTGGGCGGGGACGTTCGGCTGGCCCGTCAGCTACCTCTACCAGCCCGCCTACAACGCGCAGGGGGCCGTTAAGATCAGCGGCGACGGCAGGAATGTGGGCGCGTGGGACACGTGCTACAACCCGCCGTCATCGGCTGCGCACCGGCTGAACCTGTCGTTCCCGCAGCGGGGCAGCCCGGCATGGAACGAGTTCTATGATCACGGCGGCAAGCAGACCGCGGGCGGGGGCGGGCCGGGACTGCCGGGCACCACCGCGAGCGAACGGGACCTGGCGGAGAAAGTCTCCTGGGCAAACCACCTGCAGGCGAATGCGATCGTGAACAACACGAACTGGGTTGCCTACAGCCGCACCGATCACTGGAAAGGCCCGACATCGATACCCCACCTGTGAGGACATTATGGCCAGTACGTACACGTGGCAGGTCACCAGCCAGGCACCGGAAACCCAGTTTGACGCCAACGGCAACCAGGTGACCGGGAAGATAGTCCAGTTCACCATCAATGACACCGGCTATCAGGGGCAGGTGTTCATCCCGGATGTACTGTACGGGAACACGCAGTATGTTCAGGAAGCAATCCAGAACGAGGTCAACTCTGTGATGGCCGTACATCAGCTGAGCGGGTGAGGCGCCGTCATGCCCGGCTGGCTGCGCTCGTTCCTGAACATCATCACCGCCCCCGTCCGCACCTTCTACCATTATGAGTATAAAAGCATCGCCTGGTTTAGCTGGGTGGACGGGACACTGCACGGCATTGTCCGTTTCGCCTACGAAACCTACGTGCTGCTCACCTATGACATAGCGAATTTCTCTTACTATGTGGGGTCGTTCGCCAAGTCGGCACGGGAGCGGATGAACCACATCGAGTTCGTCCGCCTGGGCCGGGCGGTTATCGACGCCGAAACGTATGCGGCATGGCGGGTGCACCGCGAGTGGGCGTGGCGGCGCGCCGAAGTGGCGGCCGTCCGCAGATACCTGGAGTCTGTTATCACCAGGGTCGCGCTCGTTCTGCAGCACAACATCGACCTGGAGATAAAGCACCGCGAAACGGCCATCTCCAACCTGCGCACTTTTCTGGTCAACTTCATTGACTACCTGATCGGGCAGACGCAGAAGCTCATAGCGGACGAGGTTGCCGCCCGTAAGAAGGCCGTCGCCGCGCTGCGGCAATGGACCGTGCAGCAGCTGGCCGCGCTCACCAAAATAGTGAACGCGATTATTCCCACGGTGAACAAAGCCGCCGCGGCCGGCTACAACTCGGTGCGCAGCGACCAGAACAGCACCCTGGTCAAGATCATCACCGACCTGGGCACCGACAACCCGGCAGTGAAAGACCTGATCAGCCAGCTGGTGCAGATCCTGCTGGACCTGCTGGAGGTGGACGACCCGATCGCGCGGCTCGCCGGGAAGGTGCTGCTAACCCAGGTTATCGACCGGCTTGGTGTGGACAAGCTCGCCGGCGGGCTCGCGGCCGACCTGATCGGCCTGTTCCTCGGCGGCGGGCCGCCGTCCACCCTGCAGCAGGTGGAGGCGGACGTGGCGGGCCGGCTGAACGCCACCGAAGCACAGTGGCAGCAGTTCTACGCCAACGGCGGCGACGACGTGGAAAACCTGGGGACGCAGATGCGGGAATCATCCAGCCTGGAGTTCCTGATCCCCATGGCCGCCCTGTTCGCCGGCATGGTGGCCGACCCCGCGGGGTCCGCCGCCGCCGCCACCGCGGTGCTGACCCCCGCCGCGACGGCGGTCATGACACCGCTGCTGGATATCGTGGGCGCCGGATGACAGGGAGGCTGGCGGGGTGAGCGC
>NZ_CDWWXA010000113.1:5876-15896 GCF_977971845.1 Frankia sp. CeCAU1
CCTGTCATCCGGCGCCCACGATATCCAGCAGCGGTGTCATGACCGCCGCCACCGCGGTGCTGACCCCCGCCGCGACGGCGGTCATGACACCGCTGCTGGATATCGTGGGCGCCGGATGACAGGGAGGCTGGCGGGGTGAGCGAGTCGTTCTGGGACAAGTTCACGGGCGCGGGCAGCCTGTTCGAGCAGCTGTTCCTGTGGGGCGTGATCAGCGCGGTGGTGCAGACCGCCATCGGCCCGTTCCTGCTGTCCTTCCAGGAAGGTGTCAACGCCGCGCACCCCGAGCAGGTGCTCGCGCCGCCGGACCTGGCCGACGCGGTGATCCGCAACTACATGACCCTGGCCGACGCCACCACCGAGGCCGCCAAGTCCGGCCTCGACGCGGAACGGTTCGCGTCGATGGTGCCGCTGCACGGCGACGCCCCCGGCCCCCAGCAGCTGGCCGCCGCGCTGCTGCGCGGCCTCATCGACGCGCAGGGCACGGGCCCGGACTCGACATCGTTCGCACAGGGCATCAGGGAAGGCCGGCTGGCGGACAAGTGGGTGGACATGATCGCCGGGCTGGCCCAGCAGGTGATCTCGCCCGCCGACGCGGCCGACGCGGTGATCCGCAACTTCCTCGACCCCGCGGACGGCGCCACCGAAGCCGCCAAGTCCGGTGTGAGCGCCGACCTGTTCACGACACTCACCCACCTGGCCGGGGACGCGCCGGGGCCGCAGCAGCTCGCCGAGGCGCTGCGGCGGGGCCTGGTGCCCGCCGATGGCACCGGGGCGGAGTCCACGTCGTTCCGGCAGGGCATCGCGGAAGGCCGCCTCGCGGACAAGTGGGCCCCCGTGATCCAGGGACTGTCGCAGATCTGGCCCACCCCGGCGGACGCGCTGCGCGCCACCCTCACCGGCCAGGTGTCCCACAGCGACGGCGCGGCCCTGTATGAGCGCCTCGGCGGGGACCCGCAGTTCTTCGAGGTCATGTTCGCCACCGAAGGGTCCAGCCCGACGCCGCTGGAGGCGGTGCAGATGGCGCTGCGCGGCATCATCCCCTGGGATGGCACCGGCAGCGATGTCACGTCATACCAGCAGGCATTCCTGGAAGGCCCGTGGCGGGACAAATGGGCGGGCGCCTACAAGGCCGCCGCGTACCCGCTGCCCACCCCGGGGGAACTGACTGAGTTCCTGCGTTACGGCATTATCGACGGGCCGACAACCGCCAGCCAGCTGGCCGCCCGGGGCATCACTGGCGACTATGCGTCATGGGTGATGAGTTACGCCGAAGCGGTGTCCACGTACGATTTCCGCGGCCTGACGATGACGAATGTGATGAACGCGTTCGCGGCGAACATCATCACCGAGGCGAACGCCCGGCAGATTCTCGCCTCCATGCACATGTCGGACACCGCTATCGACCTGCAGATATCGTACGCGGCCCTGCAGAAAGCCGTCACGCAGACGCAGACCGCCATATCGCATGTCGGGTCGCTGTACACGGCCAGGAAAATAACCGCCGACACGGCCAGCAAAAGCCTGGCGACGCTCGGCCTGGACGCGGCGGCGGCGGCGGACATCATGCAAACCTGGGATCTCGAGGCCAGCGTTACCGTGAAAACACTCACCGAAGCGCAGATAGCCGACGCCTGGGAGAAAGACATCATGGACCAGGACACGGCCATCACCGAACTGTCCAACCTGGGCTACACGCCGTATGACGCGTGGGTGCTGCTGTCGGTCAAGGCGGGCGGCGCGCTGCCCAGCCCGCCGCCGCAGGGCCCGCCGGCGGCGCTGCCCGGCGTCACCCCAGGGACCACATGATGATCACCGTGACGATCAAGGGAGTGCTCGCGGCCGCCCAGCAGGTCAGTGCGGCCGGGGTGAAAGCCGCCGCCGCGCACGCCCAGCACGCCGCCGCCGCCCAGCCACCCCCGCCGCCGGGAAAGTAAGGTGAACCTGGCCGCGGGGATATCCGCGATAGCCGGCGGGGTGATAGCTGTCTGCGCGGCGGTGTACGGGCTGGTGCGCGCGGCCACCCGGCAGGCCGCCGCGGTGGACCGCAACACCGCCGCCCAGCGCGCCAACACCGACGCGGTGGACCGGCTGCGGGAACGTCTCGACGGGCACGAACGGCGCCTGTCAGATCTGGAGTACTGGCGCAAATACCAGCGGAGCCGGCCATGAGGCGGCCGTCGCTGTCCACGCAGATCACCGTGTACTCGCTCATACTCACCCTGATGCTGGCCGCGGGGGTGGTGGGGGCGATCCTGTATGCGCGGCACGCCGTCACCAGCAGCGACCACCAGTGGTGCGTGGCGCTGCTGATCCTGCGGCACTCGCTGCCCCGCAACGTGCCGCTGTACGCGCCGGTCGCGGAGCTCGCCGGCCGGTTCGGCTGCTGACGGGAGGGATAGCTGTGGGATACCCGGACTTCGGTTCGTATGCGGCGCTGGCGTCGCTGATCGCGCAGGCGCTGGCCTCGGCCGGGATCCCGGTGCTGGGCAACCCGGTGCCGCTGTACCAGACCGCCCCGGCCACGGCGGTGCCGGGCACCCCGGGGAAGATGGGCTGCACGATCAGCATCGCCGGGCAGGGCGTGTACGGGCCGGGCACCACCGCTGACCAGGCGATAACGGCCTGGCAGAACCTGGTGGGCCGCACCATCGGCATGCGGAAGATCTACTATCAGGCGGGCCAGTTCCCCACATCGACCGACCAGCAGTCACAGTCGTGTATCGACAATCACCTCGACGCGGTGCTGTGCTACCAGCCGTCGCTGTCGCTGACCCCCGCCGACCGGACGGCGCTGGTGGCGAGCCTGAACGCGCTGTCCGGGCTGGGGATGACAGTGGCGGCGGTGGTGCTGTACCAGGAAGGCAACTCGGCTGCGAACGGGATCACCTCGGCGCAGTACCAGGCGGTGCACAGCTATTACGGGCCGGCGGTGCGGACAGCCGGGTACAAGCTGGTGTGCGACTATTCGGGGTATTCGGCCGCCGCGGTGACCGCCACCGCGTACTGGCCGCCTGGCGCCGGGCAGCCCATCGACGGGGTGGCGGTGGACTTCTACGCCCCCGATTTCAAGAATGGCGGCCGGATTGACAACCTGGTCACCCTCGCCGACGGCGTGGGTGTGCCGTTCGGGGTGTATGAGATGGGATCCACCACGGGCCAGTCGATGCCGAGCCAGTCTGACCAGCAGAAATATTTCACCTACCTGCAGAACCTGATGGCCGGCCGGCTGACCGCGGGGAAGGCGAACCTGGACTGTGCCTGGTATCAGGGGACCGGGCTGAACGCGATCACCAGCCCGAGCGACTACCGTATCGGGCTGATCCAGCAGTTCTATGACGCGGTGACGGCCGCGGCGCAGGCGGGCATCCCGGCCGGGGCGACGGTGGTGCTCACCCCGATCGCGCCGTCGCCGGGTGGCGGGTACGCCACCGCGAACGGGATGGGCTATGACATCGCGGTCAACCTGATCGCGGGCGCCGGCTCGACAGAACCGTTCGTGAACGTGCAGATGCAATGGCTGAACAATGACGTGCCGAACGCGCGGCCGGTGGCCCGGCAAACCTGGTCACTGCCGATGTCGCAGTCCACCAAGACCGGGACAAACACGTGGGGGCGGGGCCCGCAGGAGGGCCGGCTGCTGCAGGTGCAGATCGCGAACCTGGACACGGTGGCGTGCCAGGCGGTGGTGACGGTGAACTCGACCGGCCGGCAGGAAGCCCGGCACGACTGGCGGTGGGACGCGTCCGGGTCGGTGGCGATCCCCGTGTACGCCGAAGCGGGGGGCGCCCAGTACGGGCTGAGCCTGGGCGCGGAGTATCAGGTGAACGTCGGGGCGGGGGCGTCCATGTCGTGGCTGTGCTCGCTGTGGGCGGGAGTGGTGAAGGCGCGGGTGATCGTGGACTCGCTGGCGCCCACTCGCAGCATCCGCGTGCTGGCCACGCCCCTGCCGTCCTCCCGGTTCACGCAGGTGGCCACGTGGAGCCAGTACATGCCGCTGGGCACCAACCCGGGGGACAATGACCAGGAGTTTGAGACGGCGTTCCCGCGCGGCCCGGCGCTGCTGACGATCACCAATAACGACAGCAGCGCGCACGTGTGCTCGTTCGAGGTGACCGCGGTGGAACCTTAGGCGTCCGGCCTGTGCGGCCAGCCCGGCCAGAACTGGGCGGCCCTGTTCTCCAGGTAGGTGATCTTGCGGCTGATCTCGGCGCGGTACGGGTCCGAGGTGAACGTCTGGCGGGCCCGGCGCAGCCAGCCGAGCAGGACGATTGTCTCATCCTTGGTCAGCCGTATCTGCATCCTGGGCCCCACTGGCGGTGTCTTATCCATACGTGCTAGCGTATCATCGTCATCAGGTTGATGAGCGGATTGGGAGGTCCGGCATGACACGCGGGGCAACAGCAGTCCAGGACAGGTTCACCCGGCTGGCCGCGCTGACTGGCATCACCACCGGCCAGCTGGCCACGGCACGCAGCGACGTGCTCGCCGCCTACAGCGCAGCCCGCCGGAAAAGCGGGCTCGCGCCGTTCACCGTGATCGACATGGTCACGCAAACCGAGGCCGACCACTTCGCCGCACTGTCCCTGGGCGGATGGCTGGGCAAAGACGCGGCGCTGGCCAGGTACGCGGCAGCCCGCGAATACCGCGCCATGATGATAGAGCAGGGTGGCCGGTGGTTCCGGTGACGGGCACCCCGCCGCACCCGTCGCCCGCGGTCCTGCTCGACCACCTGGCCGCCGCCGCCCGCCGGCAGGGGATCAGCCGCGACCGTGGCGACTACCTGGCCTGCCTCACCATCACCCGCATCCAGGACGTGCTCAGCGACCTGGACCCCGTTAACCTGAACCCCGCGACCGAAGCCGGCTCCTGGCTGGCGCAGCTGCGCCAGCAGGCCCGCAGCCGCATGCGGCAGCACGCTGAATACTGAAGCCGAAACCGCCGCGGCCACGCGGCGGTCCCGCCCGGGCGCCCGCCGGGCGGCTGAAGATGGCAGGGCGGCACGCGCTGGAGGCGCAGATGAGCACCGAACTGGAACCGTTCGTCACCGAAGACGGCGAGATCATGCTCGCCGCGGAAGCCGCGGAGAAAGTCCGCAAACTGCTCGACCAGGTCCCCACCGACGAGCAGGACGGCCAGGCGTCCATCGTCACGCAGCTGCTCGCCGCGGGCAGCGTCCTGGACCTGGGTGACCCGTGGGAGTCCACCGCCAGCCGCGACCTCGCCGGGAAACGGATCCGCATCGACCGGGTGATCAAGCGCCCGTCCGCGTTCGACGCCGGGCCCGGCGTGTTCCTCGTCGCGTTCGGCGCCGACCTCGCCGACGGGTCCGACCTGGTGTTCACCACGTCGGCCCTGTCAGTGATCGTGCAGCTGGCCCGCGCCAGCGCCGAAGGCTGGCTGCCCGCCCACGCCGAAGTGGTGCAGGCCACCAAGGCCAGCGCGCGCGGCTTCTACCCGATCCACCTGAAGTTCTTCCAGCCCGGCCGGGCGGCCCGGTCATGACCGGCCCGCACGGTGAGCCGGACCGGGCCCTGCAGGCCCTGCAGGCGGTGTACCCGGTGGCGCGGAACGTGCTCGCGCAAGCCGCCGCCGACATCTACCAGGCGGTCATGCGGGCCGCCGCCGACGTGCACGACCACATCCTGCACGGCCCCGGCGGCGACACCGGGCCGGACGTGCACGCGGCGGCCGGGGCGCACGCGGACGTGGTCAGGCTGGCGATGCGGGCCTACAACGCCGTCGTGGACAGCGCCGACAATCTGCGCGATGACATAGCCGGCACGGCCACCAGCGTTCACCAGGCCGCCGCCGCCGCCGCGCAGCAGCCGCCGGCGGCGGCCCCGCCGGGCCCGCAGCAGGTGACACCGTGACCCGGCAGGCGCGGCACCGGCCCCTGGCAGGGACCCCGGCCGCCTACGACCAGTGCCCGCAATGCAGCCACATGCGGATCAGGCACTGCGGCAACCCGGGCGGCCGGTGCACCGACGTGCTGATCGAGACAGTGAGCCGGCCCGGCATGCCGGCGCAGACCAGCGCGATCCGGTGCCCGTGCACGCTGGACCGCTGGTGGCAGGCGTCAATGCCGGCCGGGAAGGAGGACTAGATGACTGGGCGTGCGTGTGACATCTGCGGTGACGAGCCGGCCGTGATGTCCATGATGAACCTCGAGACGTTCGACACGATCACCGTCGGCCCCGGATGCCTGATCCCCTTCTACAAGTCGGTGCTGAAGGAGATGACCGACGCGGAGCAGGCCAGCGCGGAAGACGGCATCCCGCCAGCCCTGCCAGCGGAGGGCGCAGGCCCGGAGCTCGCCGATGTCAGCACGGGCGGCGGCCCGCCCGCCGGCGACGGCAAGCCGGCCCGCACCCGGCAGGCCAGGACCACCAGGAGCAACCCATGACCCGGCCACCCGAGGCGCCGGCCCGGGAGACGTACAAGGCGGCCGCGGCGGCGGCCGAGGAGGCGTACGAGGCGGCCGTGGAGGCGGCCTGGGAGGTGTACGAGGCGGCCGTGGCGCCGGCCGAGGAGGCGTACGAGGCGGCCGTGGCGCCGGCCCGGGAGGCGTACGAGGCGGCCGTGGCGCCGGCCTTGGAGGCGTACAAGGCGGCCGAGGCGCCGGCCCGGGAGGCGTACGAGGCGGCCGTGGCGCCGGCCTTGGAGGCGTACAAGGCGGCCGAGGCGCCGGCCCGGGAGGCGTACGAGGCGGCCGTGGCGCCGGCCCGGGAGGCGTACGAGGCGGCCGAGGCGCCGGCCCGGGAGACGTACAAGGCGGCCGCGGCGGCGGCCGAGGAGGCGCGCGGGGCGGCCGTGGAGGCGGCCCGGGAGACGTACTGGGAGGGTTGTCAGCCGTGACCCTGGTCTGGCACCTGGCAGCACTCGGTGGCGTGCTGATGACCGTGGCGGCACTGTTCGCGATCTGCCAGTGGATGCGCTGCAGCCGCGCCTACCGGCGCGGATTCGCGGACGGCGCCGCCGCCGCCCACCGGGCGCTCACCGGGCCGGCGCCCACCCTGGACGAGCACGCCGCCGACTGTATCAAGATCACGTCCGCGCCGTCGCTGCGGCCGGGCGCCTGAACCTCCCCGCCCCGTGGGGAAGCGGGGCGGGGGGATTGAGACGCTGGGCGGCTGCTGGGAGGCGGGCGGTAATGGCACTGTCAGAACGGGCCACGTCGGCCCTGGGGTGGGCGTTCGGGTCGATCCTGGGCGCCGCCTGGGAAGGGCTGTCCACGGCGGATCTGTGGGCCGGGCTGCGGGACGCGGCCGAGTCGCAGGGCCTGTCCACGGTGGGCCTGTCCGCTTCTGACGTGTCGCAGCTGCGCGGCTACGCCTCCCAGATGGTCACCGCAGCGCGCTCGCTCGAGTCGGCCAGCGGTGACCAGCCGCTCGACTCGTCCATGATCGGGTACGCGCCGTGGTCGATGAGCCAGGCCAGCCTGAACACCCAGCCTGAATACTGGGCGCGGGTGCAGATGACCACCCAGGACGAGCAGGGCAATACGTCCACCGGGTGGACGACGATGACGGGGATCACCAGCCTCGACATGACCGTGGGGGACCTGCAGCAGATGATCCAGCTGAACGCGGAGGCAGCCGCCGCGAGCGAAGGATCCGGGGGCACGCCGCGGGGCACCCTGCTGTCCACCGGCCAGGTCGAGCTCGTCGTAGCACCGCAGGCGTAGGGCGGGCCGGGGTGACCGCCAGCCGGCCGGTGCCGGTGCATTACCTGCGCGGCAACGAAACCGAATGGACCCCGCCGCAGGTGATCTTCCTGGATACCGAGACCCGCTGGCGGCAGGACCAGGCGGGGGAAACGCACGTCATGCGGCTGTGGGCGGCCAGCTACCATTCCCGCCGGCCCGACCGGGCCGGATGGACGGGGCACACGGAAACGTGGGGCCGCACCGCAGCCGCGCTGGCCGCGCAGATAGCCGGATGGCACCAGGATGTCAAGACGGTGTGGCTGTTCGCGCACAACCTGTCGTTCGACCTGACCGTAGCCGCGCTCCCCCAGCAGCTGGGTAACCTCGGCTACGAGGTCACCGACCACGCTGTCGGGTCCGAGACACCGTGGATCCGGATGAGCCGCGGCGGCGGGACACTCACCATGGCCGACTCCTGGGGGTGGCTGCGGCAGCCCATCGCGGGCCTGGCGCCGCTGGTGGGCATCGCGAAACCCGCGCTGCCCGGCCCCGCCGGCGGGGAACCGGACTGGGTGCGCCGCTGCGAAGCTGACCGGGACATCCTCGCCGCGGCCATGCTCGAGGTCCTGGACTGGTGGGACAGCGCCGGCCTGGGCCGGTGGTCACTGACCGGCAGCGCCTCCGGGTGGAACGTGCTGCGGCACAAAATGCCCCGCCGGAAAGTCACTATCATGCCCGGCGAAGACGGGATAAAAGCCGACCGGGACGCCATCTACGGGGGCCGGCGGGAATGTTTCCAGTGGGGGAACATCAAAGGGGCGCCGTTCTGTGAATATGACTTCGCCAACGCCTACCCGGCAATCGCGGCTAACCTGCCATTGCCTGCTAAGAGAATGTACCAATTCAGCACCCTCGGTCTTGACCATCCTCTGGTGCGCGGGGCGGGCGCGGGGATCATCGCCCGCGTCCGGATCGAGACCACCGAGCCACGCTGGCCCGTCCGGCACGCCGGGCGGGTCTGGCACCCTGTCGGCACGTTCTGGACCACCCTCGCCGGGCCGGAAATAGCGGCCGCGCGTGAGGCCGGCGCGCTGGCCGAGGTCGGTCCGGGGTGGGTGCACGCGCTCGGCTGGCACCTTAAAAGCTGGGCGGACTGGGCGCTCGGCTGCCTCGCCGGGGCCGACCCCGCCATGCCCGAGGTGGCGCGGGCCATGGTCAAGCACTGGACGAGAGCATGCATAGGCAAGTTCGCCGCCCGCGGGTTCACCAAAGAGCCGTACGGCACACCACTGTCTGACAGCTGGTCCTGGCTGCCCATCTGGGACGTGGGCGCCCAGGCGCACGGCGCGGTGGCGCAGCTGGGCGGGCGGCAGTGGAAATGCCTGGCGGTCGCGAACGGGGACAACGCCTACCCGGCGGTGCTGGCCTACGTCGAGTCACACGTCCGCGCCCGCCTGGCGCTCGCACTCGCCGCGGCCCCGGCCGGGTCCGCGGTGCTGTGTGACACGGACGGGCTGACCGTGTCCGGTGACGCGCTGGCCGCGGACCTGGCCATCGCCGGGCAGACCGCGCCGCTGCGGCTGCGGCGCAAGGGAACCTACCGGTCCCTGCAGGTTGCCGGGCCGCGTCACCTCCGCAAAGACGGCCGGCGGTCCTATTCAGGTGTGCCGGGCAGCGCGGTCACCATGCCGGACGGGTCGCTGCAGGCCCTCATGTGGCCGAAGATGGCCTGGCAGCTGCGTGAGCACGCCGGCGACGGTTACCGCCGGCCCGTGCAGACCTACCGGATAGGCCAGTCCTACGTCACCGGATGGGTGACCCCGGACGGTGCCGTGCTCGCGCCGCAGATGCGCGTCACAGCCGCCGGGGGCAACGAGCCGGTGCCCTGGCTGGCAACCAGCTGGGCGCGCTCAGGGCACACCCTGGGGCCGGTGCAGTCGCCGGCTGTCACGCAGACGTTCGGGATCGGGGAAAAATGAGCCGGAAAAGCAAGCTGAACCTCCTGCTGGAACAGCAGCGGATACTGCTGCTGCGCACCCAGCGGGACGCCGCTGATAACAATCCGAGAAGACATCTCAGGGTGTGCGCGCAATGTGGCGTCACCGCCGGGAAGGCGACTGAGTACTGTGACGAAGGGTTTGAGCTAGCCATTCTGAAAACGCGCACAAAGAATGCGTGGCTTAAGCGTCATGACCATTCCGGTGATGGTTACGTGCGGGGTCGGCTTTTCTGACATGGCCAAATGCAGGCACCATTATATTTGCGTCCGCACGGTAGTCCAGAAAGGCAAGACGTTCCGTTTCTGGGAATGCATATACTGCTCAGACGCCAAAATGACAATTGACTGAGTAGTTAGCCTGGCTAACGGGTAATTT
>NZ_CDWWXA010000114.1:0-15340 GCF_977971845.1 Frankia sp. CeCAU1
CCGCTACCCCACGCCGCGCCCCTACCGGTCTGGACGGGCTTGCCGTCCGGGTCCACGACCGATGGGTGAGTGCCTGGCCGGCCGGAGGGCCGGAGCTCAGGACAGCGCGAGCAACGCGCCGAGGGTGAAGCCGACCGCGGCGAGCCACACGAGGGTGGGCAGAGCGCGCAGCCAGCTCGCCACGGGCGAGTGGCCGGCGTGACGCTGGGCCGGAACCTGGGCGGAGTCCGCCCCCGCCGGGACGGGGCTGGGATCGATGCGGCCACGGCCGCCCTGGCCGGCCAGCACGGTCGCCAGATTCCCGACGTCCGGGTCGTCGGGCGCGGCGGGCGGGCGCCGCGGCGTGGGACTGACCGGGGCCAGGACGACCGTCGGCCCGTTCGCCGCGCCGAGGTGCACCTGCACCTCGCCGTCGTTCAGGGCGATGCTGCCGGTCCGGGCGCCGTCCACCCAGATGCCGTTGGAACTGACGTCCCGGGCGAGCCACCCGGCATCGCCGCGGGGCTCCAGCAGGACGTGACGCCGAGACACCCGGCCGTCCGCGATGACGACATCGCAGTCACGGCCGCGGCCGACGACGTGACTGCGGTCGGCGGACAGCACGCTCTGGCCGGACGGGACGGTGATCCGCAGCCCTGTCGGGTCCACTGTTTCTCCTCCTGGGAGGATCCGGCTCCTGCCGAGATCCGGGCGATCGGGGCGCGGGGGTCAGGCGGGGAAGACCGCGTTGTCGCGGACGGTGACGGCGACCGGCGGCAGCGGCTGTTTCGCCGGCCCCGCGACGGGTTCCCCGGTGCGGGTGTCGAAGGCGCTGCCGTGGCACGGGCAGAGGATGCGGCCCTTCGCGATCGCGTTCACCGAGCAGCCCTGATGGGTGCAGACGGTGGAGAAACCCTGGATCGTGCCGGCGGCATTCCTCGTGAGCACCAGGCCGGCGTCGCCGAGGATGAGACCGCCGTCGGCCGGCACCTCGTCGACCCGGGCGAGGGGCGCCGCGCCGCCGGCCTGGCCACCGCCGTTACCCGCGCCCGAACCGTCGCCACCCGCGCGGGTCCCGCCCGCGGTTGCCTGCCGTGGTTTCGAATCGGCCGCGTCGCTGCTGCTGGCGACGACATACCCGACGGCACCCGCGGCGACGGTGACCGCGATGCCGGGGACCACGAGGCGCCGCGTCGGTGCTTCCTGCGTCATAACTTTTTCCTCGGGATCCTGTTCAGACGTGCGGAATACCGGACCGGGTGAAAAACCACAGTGAAGCCGTCAACCAGATTGCGACCAGGGAAACGAGAACCGTCGAGCCGAGGACGGGCAGTACCCACCCCGGTAACCCGCTAGTCCGTAGGCTGATCATCTTTGCCGCGTAGGCCCCGTAAAAGGCGCAACCCAGGAGGCTGTGGAGGAGCACCCGGGTGCCATCGCTGGCAAAGCCCAGCGCCCAGATGCACTGGAAGGCCACCGGCAGGGTGAGGACGAACGCGGTCGTCCCGCTCCATCGGTGCAGCGGACCGGCCCAGCTCGGCGCCGGGCCTGCGCCGGGCAACCGTCCCCACATCCACAGTGCCGTGGCCAGCTGAACGAATAGCAGAACGGCGGCGGCCGTCGTCAGCCACGCCTTCATCGGCAGCAGGCCAGAAAAACCGAGGGTGAACAGCGGCCGCCCGGCCGGTTCGTGAACCCTCGCGTACACACCGGTCGACACCGCGACGGCGGCACCGACCAACAAAGTAACGCCTAATGCTGTACCCGCACTCGTCTGCCGTTCGGCCCGGTCCGTGCCGGCTGCCATACCGCCTCCCGTCCCCTGAGACATCCTTGCTGCGCGAACTATGCCGGAAAGAGCGCGGGCGCGTCCAGAGTCGTCGGCGGGATGACATCGTCAGTGGAATGACGATGTCGCCGGCCGGATGACGGGTGGGCCGGAGACGGGCCCGGCGTCAGGGCCGGAGACGGGCCCGCACCGCTCGGCGGAGTTCGTCGGTCGCGTCGACGACGACGCGGCGCAGGAGCGGGTCGAGACGGTCGCGGGCCAGCAGGGCGTCCGCCTCCCGCACCGTCCCCACGGACACGGCGAACTGCGGATAGGCGTGGGTGGCGATCTGCCGGGCGGCGTGCGGGGACCGCCGGGCCGCCATCGCCGGCATCTGCTCGAAGTAGCGGGAGACGTACCCGTCGGTGAGATCCGCCTGCTCGGGCTGCCAGAAACCCTCGGCCGTCGCGGCGACCAGCCGGGCGGACATCGTGTCGTCGTCCACGATCGTCCGCCAGGCCCGGGCTTTCGCCTCGGGATCGGCAACGGCGGCGCGGGCCCGCGCCGCATGCTCGGCGGCCCGGGCGCTGCGATCACGCCGGCTCTCGGCCGCGATCTCCGCCTCCCCGGCCCGCCCGAGTACGACCAGCCGGTGCAGCAGAGTCCAGCGTAGTTCCGGGTCGATGACCAGTCCGGCCGGCACGTCCGTCCCGGCGAGCCACGCCGCCAGCGTTCCCACCTGCGCCGGTCCGCTACACCCGATGACCCCGCGGGCGGCGGAGAGCTGATGACCGCCTCCCGGTGCGGCGACCGCGAAGGCCCGCGCGCAGGCGGCGTGGAGCGCCTGCGCCGCCGCCGGTCGCGCCGACGGCGCGAGATAGCGGTTCAGCACGGTGGCCCGGGCGAAACGCAGGGCGTCCTCAAAGACGGCGATCTCGGTCTCTCGGGGCAGCGCACCCGCGGCGAGCGTCAGATAGTCGGCGGCGGGCCATTCGGCGTCCCGGGTCGCGTCGGCCGCGGCCGCCCAGATGATCGCCCTGGCAAGCGGATCGGCCGTCCGCGGCAGGACGGTGGGCAAAGCGGCGAGGTCGGCCGGGACGAAACGGATCTTGGCGTAGGTCAGGTCGCCGTCGTTGACCAGCAGCAGGCGTCCCGCCTCGCTCCCGACCAGTGACGCGATCCCGGTGCGCCCGCCCGGCGCCGCCGGATCGATGTCCACCTCCACCCGGCGGAGCAGCACGATCGGCTCGGCCGGCTCGGCCGGGCCGTAGACGCCGATGCCGATGCGGTGCGGACGCAGCGTCGGGTGCGTCGGCGGTGCCGTCTGGACCACTGCGACCTGCGCGAGGCGGCCGTCGGAGCCGATCGTGATCTCGGGGCGCAGCGTGTTGACCTGTGCGTGGCGCAGCCACACCTCGGCCCAGCCGGCGAGGTCCCGGCCGCTCGCCGTGGTCAGCGCTGCGAGCAGGTCGGCCAGGGACGCGTTGGCGAAGGCGTGCTGGGCGAAGTACGTCCGCAGCCCCGTCAGGAAGGAGCCGTCGCCCACCCAGGCGACCAGCTGCCGCAGGGCCGACGCTCCCTTGGCGTAGGAGATGCCGTCAAAGTTCAGCAGGGCGAGTGCGGTGTCGGGGACGTCGGCCGGGGCCACCGGGTGCGTCGACGGCCGCTGGTCGGCGGCGTAGCCCCAGCTCTTGCGACCGACGGCGAAGCTGGTCCACGCCCCGGTGAACCGCGTCGCCTCGGCGGTCACCCGATAGCCCATGTACTCGGCGAACGACTCATTCAGCCACAGGTCGTCCCACCAGCGCATGGTGACCAGATCACCGAACCACATGTGGGCCATCTCGTGGGCGATGACGACGGCACGCAGCTCCCGTTCGGCCTCGGTCACCGCCGAGCGGAACACGAACTCGTCCCGGAAGGTCACGCACCCCGGGTTTTCCATCGCGCCGGCATTGAACTCGGGCACGAACGCCTGATCGTAGGTCCCGAACGGGTACCGGCTCGCGAACAGCTCGTGGTAGCGGTCCAGGCAGGCCCGGGTGACGCCGAAGATCTCCGCCGCGTCGGCGTCGAGGTACGGCGCGAGTGAGCGGCGGCAGAGCAGCCCGAGTGGGATGCCGTCGTGGAAGTCCTCGACGAGGTGGTACGGCCCCGCGACCACCGTCACGAAGTAGGTCGCCAGGGGTGCCGTCTCGGTGAACTCCCACCGCCCCGGCGAGGTCTGCTTCCCGGCACCGTTCGCCCGCACCGTCCAGTCGGGGGGTGCGGCCACGCTCAGGCGCACCGGCGCCTTGAGATCGGGCTGGTCGAAGCAGGCGAACATCCGCTGGGCGTCGTCGAGGAAGGTCTGCGCATACAGGTAGACCTCGCCGTCCTCCGGGTCGGTGAACCGGTGCAGTCCCTCGCCGGTGTTCGAGTACCTCATCGTAGCCGTCACCACGAGCTCGTTCGTCGCGTGCAGCGCCGCGAGGGGGAGCCGGTTGCCGTCGACGGCGGAGGGGTCCAGCGGCTGGCCGTTGAGCCACAGTTGCTGGATGGATGCCGGTTTGAGCTCGACGAACGTCGCCGGTGCCGGTTCGCCGTCCGCCGACAAGCCGGCCGTGGCGAGGGAGCCGTCCGTGGGGGGACGGAGGCTGAAGCGCACCCTGGTCGTCGAGCCGAACTCCGTCGACGTGCGCGCCGCGGTCAGGTCGAGCTCGATCTCGTAGCCATCGACGCGGACCAGGCCGGCGCGGGCGAGGGCTTCGTCCCGGGTGAGGCTGTGCATACGGCGAACCTATGAGATGCCTCGCCGCCCGTCCGACGTGGACCTGGTCACCCCCCGATCTTGCCGGGTGGCCCGTTGATGTCAGTGCCCGGAGGCGAGGACAGGGTCGGTGACGCCGTGGGGCAGGCGAACCGCTCGATGTCCCAACCGGCCCGGTAGGCCCCCCCGGTAGGCCCCGGCCCGGTAGGCGCTGTCGTAGAAGTCGAGAACGCCGGCCCGCCGGTCCGGGCCGCGTTCGAGGGCCGCGAGCGGGAGGACGGCACGGATGCGGATGGTCAAGGCGGATCTTGATGCCGAGCGCCGCCAGTGCGTCGAAGGTGCGGCGGTAGAACGACGCTACCGACTGCGCGACCAGGGAAATGAGATCGTCTCGCCGTCCAGGCGCTGGACGCCCAGCTCATGACCGACGAAGTCGAAGTCGATGGTGAAGATCGGGTTTCCGTCGACCTGGCCCATCGGACGCGTCGTCAGTCCACGGCCGGTCAGCTGGGGAGGAAGATGTCACGGGTTCAGCACCGGTCGGGCCGGCTGCGGCAGTCCGGGACGATGACCCGGCGAATCTCGATCTCTCCATCGCCGAACGACTTGAGGACCACCGAGTGCCGGAGCGCCTCGGCGACGAGCGGGACCTCAGCGAGCACCGAGTCGGGGGGCTTGCCCATCATCAGGTAGTCGACATCACGCCAGCCGTGGGGGAACCGGCCGCGCACCTGAGGGTCGAGGTCCAGCTTGTAGAACCACACCGGCAGCGGCCGGCGCCCGGCGATCGTGAGGTCGGTCCAGGCGATGTCGTCGGTGATAACGATGCCCTCCGGGGGAACGTTCGCGAGGAACCATCGGGTCGCCTCCCGGCTCGGGGCACTCGCGTCCTGGGTGAGCGCGATGCGAATTTTCGGTGTCCAGTCCGGGATCACCGTCGCGGCGGCCACGGACAGGGCCACAAGAACCACGAGGCAGCGCAGGCCATTGACGATCATGGCCGCGGTTGCCCCCAGCCCCGGCCCCGGCCAGGCACGATGCGGCGGACCGCGTCGCGGCCGTGCTCCACTCGGCAGGACGGCGTCGAGCAACCCTGCCACGCACAACGCTGCGAACGGGAGCATCGCGGTGACGTAGGGGTTGGGCAGGTAGCCGTTGCGGAAGACGAAGGCAAACTGCAGCAGCAGTAGTCCGGCTGCGACCCGCAGCCGCCGCAGGGCGAGCAGGGGAACCGCGGCCGCAATACCGGCGAGGACCAGGTAGGGATCGAGATCGAGCCAGGACCGCACGACATGGTAGGTGTCACTGCCGGTGTCGAGCACGCTGCCGCTCGGGGCCCGGTCGAACAGCTGCCATCTGATCGCCCATTCCAGCGAGACGTGGCCGGGCCCCTCGAACAGCTCGTTCTTCGCGGCCGCATACAGGATGTAGATGCCGCACACGCCGATCAGGCAGCCCATGAAGTTGCGCCGCACGAATCGCCAGTTGCGAGGATCACGATTCTGCCGAAGCAGTACGTACAACCCCGGGAGGAAGAGCAGGACGGTTTCCTTCGACCAGAACGCGAAGGCCATGAAGATCCCGGCGAACGCCGCCGCCGCGACACTGCGTCGCGGCGACACCGCGCACACCAGGGCGGCGAGCAGCCACATCACGGCGATGTTGTCGAGGAATGCCATCCGCTGATACCACAGGGCGAGCGGTGAAAGCGAGAAGACGAGCAGGGCCAGGCCGGCGAAGAACCGTCGTAGGCCGAGGAGCCGGCCGAACCGGTACAGCAGCACGCAGCTCACCAGATGCACGCCGAACATGAGCTCGCGGGCCGCGGTGACCGCCGTCGGCACCCGGTTGAAACCATCAGTAATCTTCGTGTAGATGGCAATCAAAAGCCATCCGCCGAACGGATGGTCATACCAGTACGTGTAATGCGCGATCCGGTTCCAGTACTGCATCGAATACGCCTGGGCGGCATACGTGCCCTCGTCGTCGGTGACGCGGCCCGGCCAGCCGTCGAAATTGTAACCGTGCAGCACCGCCACCACCGTCAGGAGCACCGCGAGCAGGAGCAGGCTGCGGCGGCGGACGCCGACCCAGCCGACCAGTCGGCCGGTGAGCTCCCCGGCCCGGGCTGCGATCCAGGTCACGGTGGTCTGCGGGCCGAGCGGTCGGGGGTACGGGTTCGCGGCGTCGGGTGCGGTCACGACGCCGCCTCCAGCTCGAAGCGGCCGGAGCCGGTGCTGTGGTGGGCCCCGGAGTGGGAGGTCTTCTCCCACTCGACCCGGCCACGCAGCAACCGGGCCGTGGCGCGCACCGCGGCGGCGGAGAGCACGAGCTGGTACAGCGGGGCGCAGAGCACGAGCCGCACGCTGTCCCAGCGACGCAGATCGAGCCCGTACGCCTCGGCGAACTCGCGGAACGCCGCCTGCTCGGAGAAAACCGTCATGACGGTCGCACCGAACGGGAGCCAGAAGACGATGACCAGACCGGTCGGCGCCGCCAGAAACAACGTGAGGACCAGCGACACGGGCAGCAGGACGCCGGCGAGTGCCTGGAAGAACGGCATCGTGAGCATCTCCACCGCCATGATGCGCTGACGTGCTCCCGGCAGCGCCCGCCAGTCCCCCTTGAAGAGGACCTGCATGAACCCCATCATCCAGCGGGTGCGCTGGATGACGAGTTTCGTGAGGCTTTCCGGGGTCTCCTCCCGGGTCGTCAGATCCGGATGGTAGAAGACCGCGGTCGAGATTCCGGCGGCCGAAGCCCGCACCCCGAGGTCACAGTCCTCGGTGAGGCAGGAGACGTCCCACCCACCGAGCCTTTCCAGCACCGTTCGCCGAATAAACACCGTGTTGCCGCCGAGTGGGATGAAACGCGCGCGCGCCTGGAAACGCAGCCGCGACATGAACCAGATGTAGTATTCGAGGCAGTTGCGGGCCCGCCACCAGGAGGTGCCCGCGTCCAACCAGTGGAGGAATGCCCGCATCGGCGAGTGGTCCGCGGCGCGCCGCCGCGCCGTGGCACGCGCGTTCATGAGCTGCACGCCGCCCTGAAAGATACCGACGTCGGCGTGACGCAGGGCCAGCGTGTTCACGTAACGCAGGAGTCCCCCGGCGAGCAGGGACTCCGCGTCGACGACGCCGACCAGGTCGCCGGTGCAGTGCCGGCGGGCGTCCTCCAGGGACAGGGGTTTACTACGCCGGCTGCCTTCGGGCGCGACGACCCGCACGTTGGAATGCCGGCCGGCGATCTCCTCGGCGACCCGCCGGGTCTCCTGGTCGACCTCGTCATGGGACACCATCACGACCAGTTCCACCAGGTCGTCGGGGTAGTCGCCGGCAAGGATCTGGGTCAGGGTCCGCCCGAGCACCGGCTCGTCGCGGGCGGGGACGATGAGGGAGAAGCGGTTGCGGGGCGCGAGGTTGCCGGTCAGGTCCACGTGATGCACCCGCTCGGGGCGCTGCCAGCTGTACTGGCCACGCACGAGGGTCAGGCTGGCGACCAGCAGCATCAGCAGCGAGACGATCGTCCATGCGGCGAGTAGCACGACGTGGTGATGCTCGGCCGCACGCACCCCCAGCGTCACCGCGAGGGGCACGCTGACCAGCGCCCACACCCAGCGGCGCAGGCGGCTGGCGCCGGGGATCGACCCGCGGGTCCGCGCCCGGAGCCGACCGGACAGGACCAGGCCGCCGGTCACCGCCGCCACCGCGCCCAGTACCACGGCGAACGGCTGGCCCAGGCGCGGACCGCCGTACGCGACCAGCCTGATGTCCGGCGAACCGGCGAACATGTAGACGTACCAGCCGCCCGACTCGCACGCGAGCCGGGCGAGCCACGGAATCCGCCGGCCCCGGCCACCCCGGCCGAACATCCGAGGCAGGACGATCGCGAGTGCGCCGGGCAAGAGGTAAGACGTGCTCCCGTCGAGACCGACCAACTCGGACAACACGAGGGCCGACGTGGTGTGCAGGGCGGCCCCCCACCCCGCGGCCCACCACCCCGCGGCCGCTACGATCCACAGCCGGGGTGAGCGTCGGGGCACGCGGGGATCTCGGTGCGCATGGGCATGCCGACGCGCGTCGCGGGGGAGCGCCCGCGCACGCGGGACTTCGGAATCAGAATCGGATGTCACCTGTACCTGCCTGAAAGAGGTGGGCACGGAGTACCGCGGGCGGGCGACACCGCGGCGGGTCCGGTCCCCGGCCTGGATGGAAGGTCAGTTCGCCGCGACGAGCTTCGGGAGGTCGGCCACGTACTCGGCGACCGTGGTGTCGGCGAATTAGCTCCTCGCCATTCCCTTGCAGTTCGTCGTCGGCGTGGAATACGCCAAGGTGCCGCCGGCAAGCATGATCCTCCTGTCGGAGAGCTGCGCATGCCCGGAACAGAACAGCCGGATGAGGACCCCACCGGCGCCGAGGTGTACGCCGTCACCGGCGGGTGGGCTACGAAACCGCACCGGACACCCCGTCCTCCGACGGCCTTCCTTGCGACGGCGAGACCGCCCGCTCAGACACCGCCCGCTCAGACACCGCCCGTCGCCGGTACACCAGCCGATCCACCACCAGGTATCGGACGATCACCGCGGCGGCCAGGGACATCAGGGTCGAGATGCCGACGCCGAGATGCCATCGCCCGACCAGCACCGCGAGCAGTGGCAGCCGAATGACCAGATCGAGATTGTTGATGAGCGCGAACGCCGGACAGCGACGCAGCCGGGAACCCGTCTCCCGGTCCCAGACCAGGAGCTCGCAGCCGAGGAAGTTCCAGCCGATGGCGATCTGGGTCGCGACGACCGCCGCGGCCAGGTAGTGCAAGCCGACCTGGTGAAGCACGGCGGTGCCAAGCAGGTTCGGCACCGTCCCGGACGCCCCGACCAGGGCGAACCGCGCGGGCTTCGGAACCCGCAACGCGAACAGCCGCCGGGCGAAGCGGGCGCCTTCGGTCAGCGAGGCGTTGGAGGTCCCGGCGTGCCGCTCGGCGAAGGCGTACCCGATCTCGCGGACGCGCAGCCGTCCGGACGCGACGAGCAGTTCCAGCAGGATCTTGTAGCCGTCCGGTCGCAGGCCGGCCCGGTCCACGACGGCGACCCGTACCAGGAAGAAGCCGCTCATCACGTCCGAGACGCCGCGCAGCCGACGGGGGAAGACCCACCGACACAACCGGTTCGACCCCGTCGAGACCAGGTGCCGCATGCTTCCAGCGAGCCCCGATGCGCTGCCGCCGGACACGTACCGGCTGCCGATCACCACGTCGGCGGCATGTTCCACGGCGGTGCCGAGCAGCGCCGGGATGGTCTCCGGCGGATGCTGGAGGTCCCCATCGATGATCACCGCATAGGGCGCGGCACAGAGCGCGAAGCCCTCGCTGACCGCGCCCCCCAGCCCGCCGACCCGCTGGGCCGGGGTCCGGTGGTGCACCTGTACCGGTAACCGCACCGAGGGGCGGACGCGCGCGATGACCTCGGGCGTTCCGTCGTCGGAGTCGTCAACGAAGATTACTTCTCCGGACAGGCCGTGCAGCGCCTCGTCGAGGCGCCGCAGCAGCGGTTCGACGTTGCGCGCCTCGTTGCGGGTGGGTATCACGACCGACACCTGTGGCCCGACGTCCAGCCGGGAACCGACGTCCACCCGGGAACCGACCGGTTCCGCGGCCGAACCGCCCGTCCGCTCGGGACTCTCCAGCGGGTGGCGGGGATGCGGCAGAACGGGCAGACGGAGCAGGCCCGTGCGGTCGTCCGGTCTGCCCGTCGGCCCGGTCCGGCTCCCCTGATCGGTCCTGCCCCCCTGATCGGTCGAGGTCATCGGGTCCCCCCGGGGCCACAGACCCGCAAAACGCGAGCCAACGTCGAGATAATCCCGATCCGTCGAATTCCGGACAATACAGTGCAACATTCACACGGCCACATTCCTGCGGTGATCATAACGAATTTCCCCCAGAGGCAGCGGAACAAAAGAAGCCTCGGATCGAGCCATCTACCGGCACCCCATGCCCGATCCGGGCCCTACGGTCATAAGGCCGGGCGAAAAATTACCGCAGGTCGTCAGCGGGCGGGGGCGGGTGACCACCAGGAACACGCCGAGACACGGCCTCCCCGCTAAGCCGGGTGCGCCGTGCCACACCGCACTCCACCGGCATGCTTTCCGACACTTCCGGGCAACCCGGTTGGCCGGTACCGTCCGGCCCTATAATTCAGAAATCACCGATCAACATCCCCGCATAGGGCCACAAGTCCCGGCCCCACGGAGCGGTACATCGCGACAACACGTGGAACCACCCCGGCCGGGTTGACGACAGTCACGACCGCAGAACCCCGCGCCCATAGACTTCCCAGCCATAAACCCCAGGGAGCACGGTGTCAGACCAGCCTCGCAAGAGCAGAGCGGACAGGGGGCACGTTCGCCTCAACCAACGGGATCTCCACGCCCTCGAATGGATCTTCGACATGCGGGCCGCCTTCGAGTCGGACATCTCGGAGATTCTCGGCCCGGAACACCCGATCTCCAAGAACGCGGCCCGCGCCGTCGTGAAGCGCTGGGAGAACGCCGGAGTCGCCTCCGCCGATCCCGTACTCGCCGGCCAGGGCCGGCTCGTACGGCTCACCGCCGAGGGCACCCGGCTGGTCAGTTCGATGGAACTGGAATCCGACGGAGCGGCGACGAGCGCGGCGGGGGCCGTGCGCCACGCCATGGTCGCCCGCGCCCGGCTGCGGATCGAGAACGCCGGGGTGGGCGGGTCGCGGGTGCTGGCCTGGATCAGCGAGCGACAGTGGCGGCACGAAAACGAGGCCGCCCTGCACACCGGGTCGCACGTTCCCGATGGATTCGTCCGCCTCGATGGCGGGATGACAGGAGTCGTGCAGGTCGGCCATACCCGGGTGGAGGTCGCCCGGCTCCGGCCACTGATCGCGAAGCTCGCCCGTCACCATCCCGTCGTCGTACTCGCCGTTCCCCGGGGGGAGCTGGCCGGCAACCCGGCCGGCCCCGCCGCGGTCACCGACGACGGCGACGGCCTGCCGGCGACGGTCTTCACCGTGGAGATCTGACTTCACTTCTGACGTCACTGTGAAGATCTGAGCCCGGCGAGCAGCTCGGCGAGATGCCGCCCGCGCCGGGCGGCGACGTGTTCGGCCTGGGTCCGGCAGGAGAATCCGTCGGCGAGCAGCACGGTGCCCGCGGGAGCCGAGGCGATCGCCGGGCCCAGGGTACGGGCGGCGATCGCCATCGACACGTCGTAGTGCCCGGCCTCCATACCGAAGTTGCCGGCCAGGCCGCAGCAGCCGGCGAGGACGTCGACGTCCGCGCCGGCCGCCGCCAGCAGACCGCGGTCGGCGGCGAATCCCATGACCGCGTGCTGGTGGCAGTGCGGCTGGGCAAGGATGCGCACCCCGTCGAGACGCGGCGGAGCCCAGCCGATGGTGTCGCCGAGCAGCTCGGCGAGGGTACGCACCGCACCGGCTACCAGCGCGGCGGCGGGGTCGCCCGCGAGCAGCTCGACGAGGTCGCCGCGCAGCACCGCCGTGCAAGACGGTTCCAGGCCGACGATCGGCGTCCCGGCCCGGGCGTACGGCGCGAGGCAGTCGACGGTCGCTCGCAACCGGCGGCGCGCACCGTCGAGCTGGCCGGTGGTGATCCAGGTGAGACCACAGCACGCTGGGCCCGGCGGCACGATCACCCGGTAGCCGGCGTCCGCCAGCACTGCCACGGCGGCCCGGCCGACCTCGGGGGAGAACGCCTCCGTGAACGTGTCGATCCACAGCACCACCTCCCGGCTGTGGGCCTCGCGCCTGTGGATCCCCCGCCCGTCGGCTGCTTGCCCGTCAGCCGGGTACCCGTTTCCCAGCTCCGAGCCGCTTCCCAGGTCCGAGCCGCCGTGCTCGCGCCACCAGCGGCTGAACGGTTGCCTGGCGAAGGCCGGCACCTCGCGGCGCGCGTCCATGCCCCCCATCCGCAGCAGCAGCCGTCGCACCGCCGGTCCGGCCAGCACCGCGTTGACCAAGCGTGGCGCCCGCCCGGCGACCCGGGCCCATCGGGGCAACCAGCCGAGCACGTAATGGCTGACCGGCCGGAGCCGATGCCGGTAGGCGCGGAACAGCACCTCGGACTTGTACGTCGCCATGTCCACCCCGGCCGCGCAGTCGCGCGCGCACGCCTTGCACGACAGGCACAGGTCGAGCACCTCGGCCACCTCCGGGGCCCGGGCGCCCCCGGCACCTCCGCGGACCAGCGAGCCGTTCGCCATCTCCTGCAGCACCCTGGCCCGGCCGCGGGTGGAATCCTTCTCGTCGCGCGTCGCGAGGTACGACGGGCACATGAAGCCGCCGGCCGCCGGCGTGTCGGCCCGGCAGGTGCCCAGCCCGACGCAGCGGTGGACGGCCCGCCCGAACTCCCCCGCGTCGGCGGTGAAGGCGAATCCGCCGATGGTGGGCAGCGGGCGAGCCGCCGGCAGGCGCAGGTCGGCGTCGATCGGCCTCGGCCGGACCAGCACACCCGGATTGAGAAGATCGTCCGGGTCGAACAGGGCCTTGAAACCGGCGAAGACGCCGAGCGCGACCGGCGAGTACATCCTGGCCAGCAGCTCACCGCGGGCCCGGCCGTCCCCGTGCTCACCGGATATCGAGCCGCCGTAGGAGGCGACCAGGTCGGCGGCCTCGGTCAGGAACGGGCGCAGGCGCCCCGGGGCCTCCGCCAACGGTAGATCAATCCGGATGTGCACGCAGCCGTCCCCGAAGTGTCCGTACGGCACCCCGTCGATCCGGTGCGCGCGCAGCAGGTCCTCGAAGTCACGCAGGTAGGCTCCCAGGCGCTGCGGCGGCACGGCCGCGTCCTCCCAGCCGGGCCAGGCTGGTTCCCCCGCCGCGGTCCGCCCGGCGAGACCCGCGCCGTCCTCGCGGATCCGCCAGAGGGCGCGGGTCTGCGGGCCGGTGGGCAGCACCCGGGTGGCCCTCGTGCCCGCGGCGGTCGCCAACGCCCGGCCGGCCGCGAGCGCCTCCGCCGGGCTCGCCCCACCGACCTCGACGAACAGCCAGCCGGTGCCGGCGGGAAGCTCCGGTACGGCCCACGGTCCCCGGTGCCGGCGCACGATGTCGACCAGGCGCGCGTCCATGCCCTCCACCGCCAGCGGAGCGTGCGGGAACAGCAGCGGCACGGCGTCCGCGGCGGCCGGCATGTCCGGATAGCCCAGCACGACCATCGCGGTCGCGGCCGGCCGGGGGACGAGGCGGACGGTCGCCCCGAGCACGACCACACAGGTGCCCTCGGAGCCCACCAGGGCCTTCGCCAGGTCGCCGCCGCGTTCGGGCAGCAGGTGCTCCAGCGAGTAGCCGGAGACCTGGCGGGGGAACCTGCCGAGTTCGGTGCGCAGGACCGCCAGGTTGGCCCGGACGAGGTCGTCGAGCCCGGGGACTGCCGGATACCCGGAGCCACCCGGGCCGACCCGTAGCCGACGTCCCGTGCCGTCGAGCACGTCGAGATCGACGATGTTGTCGGCGGTCCGGCCGTAGGCGATCGCCCGTGCGCCGCAGGCGTTGTTGCCGATCATGCCGCCGATGGTGCAGCGGGCATGGGTGGAGGGATCCGGACCGAATCGCAGCCCGTGCCGGCCGGCCGCCGCCTGGAGGCTGTCCAGGATGACCCCGGGCTGCACTCTCGCGGTGCGGGCGGCCGGGTCCAGGGAGATGATGCGGTGTAGGTGGCGGCTGAGATCCATCACCACCCCGGGGCCCACGGCGTTGCCCGCGATGGAGGTGCCCGCGCCCCGGGTGGTCAGCGGGGTCGCGGTGGACCGGCAAACTGCCACGATCGCCAGGATGTCCCCGACCTCCCGGGGGAACACCACGGCCGCGGGCGGCACCCGGTAGTTCGAGGCGTCGGAGGAGTACTCGGCCCGGCGTCGGGCCGAGGCGTCGACCATGGGCCGGACCACTCGATCATGATCTACACCGGTGCCGGCGACCATCGATCCGGCCGTGGTCGGTCGCTCCCCGAGCGCCGCCCGCAGCATCTGGACCAGCTCCGCCCGGTCCCCGGCCCCTGTTCCGGCCCCGGCCCGATCCCCGGGACGCCGAAACTGTCGGCGAAACCGTTGGACCCGCACGCGACGCTGCTCCCGCTGCACCCCACCATCCTCGCCACAGGCCAGGCCGGCCGCACCGGATCGACCTGCCACCGTGAATCTTCAAGGAGATCACCCTCCCGGAACCCGGGCACGGCACGGTCGGTGGCCTCCTTCGGCCGCTCACTGATGTTGACCATGCCGACGATCCTGCCCCCTGGTCACGGTGCCGCGCGACTGGTTAACCCATTAACCCACCCAGTCCAGCCCTTGGACAGCATGATCTCCAGCTCGGTTCGCAGTTCCCCTCTGTCCTGCAGGAGTGCGCGGTCTCAACTGGGTCAGTGCACCAGGCGTGAAATCCGGTCACAGGCCTGGATCTGATAGGACGTGGTTCCCCTGATGCGATGAAGGGGCGCGGCCTGTGAGGGTCTGGCGGGTGGGGTTGGGCCGGAAGACGAGGCGACGCGGGGCCTCGGTAGGAAGTAGTCCTTCCACAGATCACTTCACCGAAGGACCCCGCGTCCCGCGTGAGTTTCACGTACGCTGCCGAGCTGCCCTTCGGCGATCACACCGTCTTCCGTCTGGCCGGACTGTTGGTCGCGGAGCGTCAGCGTCGTGGTACCCGTAACGGCACTCACACGCTGTCCGCGCTGGAGCAGGCCGTGATGGCCCTGCGCTGGTTCTGTGACGGCACGCGGACCCGCCTGCCCTTCAACGATCATGGAGTGTCCCGGCCAGTGGGCTACCGCTACCTGCACGAGGGCGTCGCCGTGCTCGCCTGGCAGGCCCCT
>NZ_CDWWXA010000115.1:0-9601 GCF_977971845.1 Frankia sp. CeCAU1
AAGGGGTTGGGCAGGTGGCTGAGGGGGGCGGTGACGATGCCGTCGGCTCCGGCGGTGAGGCTGGCGGCGATGTGGCGGGCGGTGCCGTCCCACAGGGTGAACTCGGGGCCGGTGGCCGTGCGAAGGGCGGCTATCTCGCTGGGCGGGACCTTTGACACTTTCGCTCCGGCCGGGAGGACACCGGCGGCGTGGGCGGCGGCGGCGAGGCGTGGGGTGAGGGTGACGGGGCTGAACTCGGGGTGGCTGAATAGGTAGCTCGGCCGGGGCAGGGCGGCGAACAGGTCCAGGGCGTCGGTGTCGCTGGCCAGGTCGCGTAGGACGACCATCGGGATGACGCCGGCGCGGGTGGCGTGGGTGATGTCGGCGGGGGTCCAGCAGCATGCCGTGAGCCGGTCGGTTCCGATCGTCTCGGCCCACAGGTCCACGACCGCGGCGCGGTCGGTTTCGGTGGCCTGGTGGCCGCCGGTGGTGGTGCCGGACAGGATGAACCGGTGCGCCCACGTTCGGGCCGCGCGACGGGCGTAGCGGGCGGTGGCGGTGGTGTCGATGCGGCCGTCGCGGGTGCGGAAGGTGAGGGCGGGAAGGACGAGTTGCATGGCGGTCAGTCCAGCGGGTCGCGAGGGTGCGCGGGGGATTCGGGGGCGCCGGTGACCTTGCGGTGGATGTGGCCGGCGGCTTTCCGGGGGGGACGGTGGTCGGTGCGTAGGACTAGGTCGAACAGGTCCAGGCTGGCTGTGGCGAGGTCGGTTTTCGTCTCGTCCCAGGCGGCCAGCCGCTCGGCAAGGTCGGTGTTTCCGCGTTGGCGGGCGCGGGCGGTGGTGACGTCGCGGGGGCACCAGAGCAGGACGGTTGTCCAGCGGGCCGGGTATTCGGTGTGCAGGGTGTGGATGCCGGCGACTTGGCCGAGATGCACGACCGGGACGCGGCCGGCGGCGGTGATCTCGTCGAGGCGGGGCCGGTCGACGGCGTAGACGTTCCCGTACCGCTCGTTCGTGTACAGGATCAGGCCGTCGTCGTGCAGCCGGGCGAGTTCGTCGGGCGAGGCGACCCGGTAGGGGGCGCGGGCGTTCGCGCCGATTTTCAGCCGGTCGAAGTGCACGTAGCGGTTGTCGAGCGTGGTGAGGGCGGTGGTGATGGTGTCCTTTCCGGCGGCGGGTGGGCCGTAGAGGATGATCGCGTCAGGAGGCATCGCGGACCCGGCTGGCGAGGCGGCGGGCGTGCTCGGCGAGGTTGCTGCGGGCGTGGCGGCTGTTGTCGACGACGTAGTGGGTGCAGACCGGCCGCTGGTCGGGGTCGATCGTGGTCAGGTATTCGTCCCAGTAGGACAGCTTCCAGGTGTCACGGGCGGCGTCGCGGGCCTCGATGTAGTCGCGCATCGAGTCGACGTCGCAGCGCATCCACACCACGGCGATCGTCGCGCCGGCTTTCCCACACCGTTTCTTCATCCGTTCCAGCCATGCGGCGTCGGTGAGCTCGCGGACGAACGGGGCGGTGACGATCGTGGGCATGCCGAGGCGGAGGTTGTCGAACGCGGTGTCGAACATGGCGCGGTATTCCAGCGGCCGGACCTTGCTCAGGTAGACCTCGCCCTGACGGTCGTTCGGGTCGGTGTCCATGGACAGCAACAGTGCCTCGGTGAGCGGCCGGCTCATCGTGTCCTTGTCGAGCAGCGACCATCCGGTGATCTCGCTGACGAACCGGGCGAACTCCGTCTTCCCCGATCCGGGGAACCCGGCCACCATGACCAGCGCGGGGGAGCCTTCACGCGGCCGGCCGGAACTCCACGCGGCGAGGATCTTCGCTTCAAGGTCGAAGGGTGCGAGCTCGACCCGGCGGCTCCGGCTGGCGGCGGGGGGTTCGATGCAGGCGAGGAGTTGGCGGATCGAGTCGGTGACCTCGTCGCGGCGCGGCACGACGGGCGGCGCGCCGATCGACACCCCGATCTGGTCCCGCAGATGGGTCGGGACCCGCAGCGTCTCCCGCGGCGGCCGGACCGCACCAGCGGCCCCCTCCCATGGGCGGGGTGCCAGACCGACCATCACCCCGGGGATGCGCAGGCCGTCGGCGATCCGCTCGATGACCTCGACCTCCTCGACCTTCGCCTTGCCACCGGCGATCCGGCTCACCCGGGACTGGCTGAACCCCTCGATGGACGAGGCTATGCGGTCCTGACTGACATGATCCCATTTGCGCATGAGCAGGAACGCGGCGCCGAAGTCCCGGCCGCGCAGGGCGTCGGCCATGTCGTCGCGGTGCAGAAGCTCGGCGGAGACGGTGTAACGCTGCCAGGCGGATTCGGGATCAGCGGTCATTCATCGCTCTTCGGTCGGTGACAGATCGGGACAAGCCGCGTGAGCGGATCAGCACGGTGAGCATAGCCGGGGGATGTCGTCTCGGCATCACAAGTCCGGATCGAGCGGTCAAACGGCGCCGGACAGGCGCTGACCTGGGCATGTCGCCGGGACGGCGGCGGCGCCGGAATGCCGTCGATCCATGCCGCCTCGGCATTCCGTGGTCGTCCGTTTCCGGTGAGTCTTGTCCGTAGTCGGCGCCGTCCGTGCCGAGTGTGCCTCCGCGGGCGGCGCCGACACCGGAGCGGGTGACGGCAACCATGTCGTTCCGGTGGTGGATGTCGGGCAGCGTCTGCGGGTGTCTCGGCCACCCGGTGGGCAGCGCGGGCGAGGAACGGACACGACGGACGAAGGGGACGGGATGAAGGGCGGGCGAAGAACACGCGGAACGGACACATCGGCTATTGGGCTGCGTCTCGACCGGGACGATACGGCGGGAGGTCTCGGTGGCGCGGTGGCACGATCCTTGCCGGTGTCCGCGCGGGCGAGGCCGACGTGTTCCCGGCGGGACCTGCTTACGCCGCCGAAGCCGACCATGCCGAGCACGGCGGTTCCGGGGATCTCGGCCGACGTCGGGTCGGAAGCGTGCTGGGTGCGGTGGGCGTTGGTGGTGCGCAGTCCACGCGGGACCCCGGCGGGGGTGGTGGGCTGGTTCACGTCCGGGGCGGCGGCGAGGGCCTACGCCCAGGATCGCGGGTACGTGGGGGCACTCGTGCTGCCGGCTCTGCCCGTCGCGGCTGGGACGACCCGGTGAGCGGGGCGCGGGTGGCGACCGGTAGCCGGGTCGTGAACGACACGGTGTGGGAGCTGCTGTCCGGTGCCTAAGATCATGGTGCTTGGGGAGCCGCTGCCCGCGCTGGGCGTGCCCGATGTCGACGGGTTGCTGTTGGCGGAGTCCCCGGTTGTCGCTGCGGGTGGGCGGATGACGGCACTCGTGACCGAGTTCCACCCCGTCGGATCGTCCTTCCTGGAGGAAGCCGCGCTGCGGGCGGCCGTCGTAGGGACCGCGGCGACGGTCACGATCCACCGGCGGGGCACCCCGTTCGACCGCACGACCGTTGCCTTGTGCTACGCCCATGATCTTCTTCCGGTCCGGACCGCGCCGCTGGGTCAACGCGCGCCCGTGGTTGCGGCGTCCAGGTTCCGGCACGGATATCAGGGCAGGCCGCACGAGCTGCGGGTGAACGCCGCCGGGAGCTGGACCGAACACACCGTGTGGGAGCTGAGGCTTCCCGGCTGCTGAGCCGGTGACAGGCCGGGGCCGACCATCCGGCCTGTCACCCGGGAGGATCCTGCCCTTCCGCCTCCTCCAACCTGGGGTGGCGGGGTCCTCCCGCCCTGAGCGTGGCCGGTGATCCGATGAGTCGCACACCGCCGGCCACCTGAAGACCCCGGGCTTCCCTCCCCCTCAAGGGAACCCGGGGTCTTCGCCTGTTCACGGATGTTCGGACGCGGGAGGCGGCCTCGCGTGCGGGCGATCGGGCCAATGTCGCGTCGAGAGTGGTCATCGGTGGAGCCCGTCGCATTCGTCCAGGCGGCGGATGAGCGCCCGTAGGTCGTCGCGGATGTCCCGGATTCCTTCGAGGATCTGCCGTCCGAGCATGGCGGTTTCGTCCGCCGTATCCAATGACGGGGCGTGGTCACCGGTCAGGACACGGACAAGGTGATCGTCGGGCCAGTCGAGGGCGCGGGCGATCGCCGCCAGGGTCTTGGTGCGCACGCGACGGGTCGCGCCGTGCTGTACCAGCCGCAGCGTGGACACGGATATGCCGGCACGGTCGGCAAGCTCCTGTTGCCCGATGCGGCGGGTGGACATCCTGGTGCTGATGGCCTGCGCTACGGCCGTCCAATCCTCACCGCCCTCGTCCCGATCGGCATCGGGAATGTGGACGGGACCGGAACGATCAGTCATGCACGGCATGCTAGCGAATTGGCAATGACCTGAGCTGGCCTGGTCAACGGCCATATCGACCCGGCATGGTCGGCATGACTTCATGCCGTCTCTGCATTTTCCGATCCCTACTGCTCATGCATCGCCGATATACCGCTTGAAAAGCGCTCTTCCGGCGGTGCATTGTCGATCCGTACCCACCGCCGGACGGGTCCGGCCGGTCGGGGTGATCTCAGGAAGGTGGATCCATGGCGGTACCGAGACGTATTCCCGTCGCGTTCGGCGCGGTGTTCCCGGCGGGGGCCTTCGTGGTCGGCGTCGATCCGGTCAACGACTTCGAGAAGGTCAAGGCCGGGGTGGCCGACGCGCAGCAGCGGGACGAGGAGACCGGAGAGCTGGTCTGGCAGGTCAAGGTCATCGACGCGGACCCGACGGCGCGATCAACCGAGATGAAGATCCGGATGGCGGCGTCGGTGCAGCCGGTCACGCCGGACCTGCTGCCAGGGACACCGTTCCGGCCGGTCGAGTTCGACGGGCTCACGATCACTCCATACGTCGATCGGCGCAACGCCGACCGGCCGCGGGTCGCGTTCTCGCTGCGCGCGTCCGGCATGCGGGCGCCCGGGGTCGCTTCCGGACGGCGCACCGGTCCGGCGGTGGCGGCATGACCAGGTTCTCCCGTCCGATGATCGACGGTCTGCGGTCGTCCACACATGCCGCCCTGCGTGTCGGGGCGGACTGGTCCGTTCGCTGCCACACCTACCCGGACCGTTCCCCGATTCTCTCGCTCGATGTCGGCCTGACGTCGCTGTCGATGTCTCCGGCGTCGAACGCGGTCACCACGGATCACATCGAGTTCGCGTATGCGCTGCTCGCCGCGGTGAACGACTATCTCGTGGAATGCGAACGCATCCGGTTCACGTCGCAGGACGAGCCCGGCGTCGCGGAGCGGCTCGCGGCATAGCCCCGCGTTCCACTCGCACGTTTCGCACGGGCGGCCCGGAACTTTCCTCTCGGGTTTCCGGGCCGCCCGGTGATTCTTCGGATTCCCCGACCCTTGGTTTCACGCGCTCGGAGACAGGAGGTATTGCCATGTCCAGAATCAACGGTGACCGGCGTTTCCCGCGGGTGCCGTCACAACCCGACAAGGTGCGCGTCCCGGTGTGGATGCTGCTGTTGGCCGTGGCCGGCAAGGCGCTGTGGATGCTGCTGTGCGGCTGCTGGCGGCATCGGGTCGCGGTGGCCGTGGCGGTGGGTCTGCTGCTGGTGGTGGCCCGGGTCGGGTTTGTTGGCCTGGGTCTGGGCGTGCTCGGCCTGGTGGTCGTCGCGGCGGTGTGGTGGCGGGTGCATCCTCGGTCGTTCTGGCCGGTGGCGTGGTGGCTGTGGGGGCGTGCCCGGCTCACCTTCGTCTACCGGTGGCGGTGGAAGCCGGCGATGGTCCACACCGACCTTGCCATCCGGATGCCGGCGTCGACGGGTGATCAGGTGACGTTCGACGAGTACTTCCCGCGCATCCGAAAGATCCATTCGACTCGGAGTGTCGACGTGCTGCGGGTCGAACTGCTGCCCGGTCAGACCCCCCAGCAGTGGGCCGATCAGGCCGAGGCGTTGCGGCACGTCTTCCGGGCACGGCGCTGCCAGGTGCAGGCGGAGACGTTCCGGTTCGTCCGGCTGTCCTTCCACCGGCGGGATCCGCTGACCCGTCCCGTGCCCCCGGCCACCCTGGAGGACGCCGCGGACGGTACCGGCTCTGGCCCTGCCGGTACCGGTTCGTCCTCGGATCGGCTGGGGCGGCTCGTCGCGGGGCTGTCCGCGGTGCCGGTCGGCCGCTGCGAAGACGGCTGTCCCTGGACGCTGCCGGTCCGCGGAACGCATGTCCTCGTCGCCGGTGCCACCGGTGCGGGTAAGGGTTCGGTGCTGTGGTCGGTGCTGCGCGGGCTCGGGCCGGCGGTGCGCGCGGGGCTCGTCGAGCTGTGGGTGTGTGACCCGAAGGGCGGGATGGAACTGGCCTTCGGCCGCGCCCTGTTCACCCGCTTCGCCACCACGACGGAGACGATCGCGGATCTGCTCGACGGCGCGGTGACCGTCATGCGGGACCGGACGGCGCGTCTCGCCGGGAACACCCGCCTGCACACCCCGACCGTCGGGGAGCCGTTGATCGTGCTGGTCGTCGACGAAATCGCATCGCTGACCGCGTACGTGACCGACCGGGACCACAAGAAGCGCATCGGCGCCGCATTGCCGCTGCTGCTGTCTCAGGGCCGGGCGCCCGGGGTCGTGGTCCTGGCGGCGGTGCAGGACCCGCGTAAGGAGGTGTTGCCGTTCCGGGACCTGTTCCCGGTGCGGGTCGCGCTGCGGATGACCGAAACCGACCAACCTGACCTCGTGCTGGGCTCGGGTGCCCGGGACCGGGGCGCGCGAGCGGATGAGATCCCGCTGTCGCTGCCCGGGGTCGGCTATGTCCTGCACGACGGTGACCCCGACCCGGTGCGGGTCCGCGCCGCGTTCATCGACGATGTCGAGATTGCCCGGGTCGTTGACGTCTACCGGCCGGCGAAGCCGGGTGGCTGGACACCCGACATCTCCGGATACCTCGACGATCTCGACGACTTCGACTCGCTCGACGGGCTCGGCGAGGTCGCATGACCCGACCGGACCCGCCGATGACGGCGGAGCCGGACTCCTTCGCGCCGGTGCCCGTCCTGCCGGTCTGCCTGACCTGCGGCCATCCCCGGATCGCGCATACCCACCGGGGCCGCCGGGCGGACGTCGCCGGGCTCCCCTGCGGCTGCACCCGCTATGTCGATCCCGCCCCCGAAGATCCGGAGGAGTTCCCCTGTCGATGACCGTTCCCGTCCCCGCCGGTCCGGCGTCGGCCGGCGCCGATCCGTCCACCGACCGACCTGGTTCCCGTACCGCGCGGATGCGACTGCCGCTTGCCCGCCACGTCGTCGAAGCCGTCGCGGTCGACAACGGGGTGTGCATCCGGCCCATGGCCATGCGGCGCACCAACCTCGACACCGGCGAAACGCAGATCATCCCCGTCCCGTGCGGCGCCACGCTGGCGTCGAAGTGCCCGCCGTGCGCGGAGAAGGCACGCCGGCTGCGGATGGCGCAGTGCAAGACGGGCTGGCATCTCGATGACGAACCGATCCCCGATCCGGATCCGCCGTCGGAGGACGCCAAGGCGTTGGCGACCCTGCGGGCGGACCTGGAGGCGGCCCGCGCCGATGTCCTCGCGGCCGGTGACACGGTGCAGGTGGACGAGATCGACGACCTGATCGGACAGGTCGATCACGAACTGTCCGCGCTCGGGGTGCGGGGCAGGGTGGCGCCGGACACCCGGGACCGGTCACGCCGTGTCCGCTCGACCCGCCGCCGCCAGGAGGCCCCCGACCTGCCCCGGTTGCCCATCGACCGGCGCACCGTCGGCCGGACCTTTACCGCGCCGGACGGCACGGTGTGGCGGCCGTCGATGTTCCTGACACTGACCTGCGACAGCTACGGCCGGGTGCTCCCCGACGGGACACCGGTCGATCCGGCCTCGTACGACTACCGGCGGGCCGCGCGGGACGCGATCCACTTCCCGAAGCTGATCGACCGGTTCTGGCAGAACCTGCGCCGCGCGGTCGGTTGGGATGTCCAGTACTTCGCCGCGTTGGAACCCCAACGCCGCCTTGCGCCGCATCTGCACGCGGCGATCCGCGGCACGGTGCCCCGGGCGATGCTGCGCCTGGTGGCGGCAGCGACCTACCACCAGGTATGGTGGCCGTCCGCCGACCAACCGGTCTACGATGATCAGCATCTACCCGTCTGGGACGACGACGCAGCCGGTTACCTCGACCCCGACACCGCCGCGCCGCTGCCTTCGTGGGATGACGCACTCGACGCGATCGGCGAGGACGACGAACCCGCCCATGTGGTCCGTTTCGGCCCGCAGCTTCGCGCGGACGGGGCGACGGCGAACTCGGCGAACACCGGCCGAATGATCGGCTACCTGACCAAGTACCTGACGAAGAGCCTGGACGCCTGCCACACGATCGACACTGACCGGCAGCGGGCGCATGTGGACCGGCTGGTTGAGGCGCTGCACTACGAGCCGTGTTCGCCCACCTGCGCGAACTGGCTGCGCTACGGTGTCCAGCCGCGGAACCCGAAGCCGGGCCTCGTGCCGGGCCGCTGCCGGGGCAAGGTGCACCGGCGGGAGACGCTGGGGTTCGGTGGGCGGCGGGTGCTGGTCTCGCGGCGCTGGTCCGGCAAGACATTGACCGATCATCGGCATGACCGGGTCGCGTTCATCCGCGCCCAGCTCGAAGCGCTCGGCGCCACCGCTACCGGCCCGGCCGCGACCGATGACGGCGACCCGGCCCGGACGGTCTGGACGCTGCTTCGCCCTGGTGACCCGGCCGCACCCCGTCGCGAGCACCTGCTCTTGCGCGCGGTCGCGCAACGTCACGCCTGGCGTGCGCAACTTGATGCCGCCCGTGCCTCCTCGGCCGGCGGACTTCCGGCAACCGGGCCGCCGCTGGCGGATGCCGCCTGATCTCCTGTCCTCGGGAAGCCTGTGGAGAGCATCCGTGACGAAGCTCCTGCTCACTCCGTCCGAAGCCGCGGAACTCCTCGGTGTCGGCCGCAGCACCGTCTACGAGCTGATGAACACCGGGGACATCGAATCCGTCCACATTGGTCGGGCGCGGCGCATCCCCTCGGCCGCGCTCGTCGCGTTCGTCAACCGGCTCCGCGGCCTGGACGACGGACGCGCCGCATGACGGCGCTCACGGGCCGCCGGGTGGCGGGAGGTCGGGCCGGTGCTCGGCAATCCATGCCTCGACGTCCTCGGTCCGCCAGATGTGACCGGCGGCCAGGGAGGCATGCGGCTTCGGGAACGACGGATCTTCCTTCAGGAGCTGGTTCACTCGCGTTCGCCCGACGCCAAGACGGCGCGCGATCTCCGCCGCTCCCATGAGCGGTTGTGTCATGACCGCAGACTACTGGACGACCGTCCAGGTGGACGCGTACCGTTGTCGTCGCTGGACGATCGTCCAGCGAGTTGAGGCGGTCCCGGCGGGTGCGCCAACACCCGACCGGGACCTTGATCCCAATCCTGCGCATAACAGGAGTTGAGACCCATGCCCATTTTCTCGTCTGGTGCCTTCGGCGCGTGGCGAACCCCCGACGACGACCATCCGCTGATCGCGGCCAGCGTGCTTGGCCGGGGCGAGTACGCGGTGACGATCCGTCCCGGTGCGGACATCGGCGACCTGGCGGCGCTGCTGGTCACGCTGCCCCCGGACGCCTTCCTCACCGAGCACTACGGCGACGTCGACATCACCCTGATCTTCCGTCAGATGCCTGATGT
>NZ_CDWWXA010000115.1:9724-15333 GCF_977971845.1 Frankia sp. CeCAU1
GCCGGCAACCGCCCCGGCCGGCACACCCTCGGCGGGTCCGGCAGCGGCGAGCGCCCCCCGCCCGTAACGGAGATCTCTGCCTCTCCCATTTTTCTTCCGTTCTCTGGTGGCGCCCCGGCAGATCATCCCTGCGCCAGAGAACCGGAACCCAACCCGCACCGGGCAACGCCACCCGCGGCCCGCGTGCACCTTCCCGCTTCTCTTTCGGCAAGGAGCCATATTTACCATGTCCATCAATGAGGAAACACCACCGCGGATCACGCCGGTCCAGGCGCTTCGGGAGCATCTCGACCGGTGGAAGAACGGCCAGGGACGCGAATACCCACAACCCGACGGTGAGACGACATTCGCCTGCGACATGGGCGACAGCCGCTATGGCTGCCCGTGGTGCGACAACGTCGAATGGCCCGACGGCAACCCCCTGGATGTCGCCTGATGGCCGCGGGGGAGGGGGCCGGGAAGGACCGGCGGAAGCGGCGGCGTTCCCAGGGTGAAGGGGCGCTGTTTCAGCGGGCGAGCGACGGCCTGTGGGTCGGTCGCATCGATCTCGGCTGGGCGGACGGGAAGCGCGTCCGTAAGACCGTCTACGGCAAGACGGAGAAGGAATGCCGCGAGAAGCTCACCAAGGTCAGGAATGCGGCCGAACTCGGCGTCAACGTCACGGCAGAGCGCCGGACGGTCGCGGTGTGGCTGACGGAGTGGCTCGCTATCAAGGAGGACGACGGAACGCGGGCGTCGACGCTGCGGGCCTACCGTTGGCTGATCACCACGCACATCGTGCCGGTGATCGGCCGTGTGCAGCTCGACAAGCTGACCCCGTTGGACGTGCGGCGGCTCGTCGCGGCGGCGAAGAAGTCGGGGCTGTCGGCGGGGAGCGTCCGCCACGTGCACAGCCTGATCCGCAACGCGCTGGCGGAGGCCGAACGGCTGGACCTGGTGGCGCGCAACGTGGCGAAGGCGGTCAAGGCTCCGGCGGTGCCGCACCGGGAGATCCGGGCTCTCCGGCCGGAGGAGGCACGGCGGCTCGTCGAGGTGCTCCGCGGTGAGCGGCTGGAAGGGGTGTTCGCCTGCGCGCTGATGCTCGGGCTTCGCCGCGGGGAGATCCTCGGTCTGCGCTGGGTGGATGTCGACTTGGACGGGGCGACGCTGCACGTCCGGCAGACGCTGCAACGGGTGGACGGGGCGTTGGCGTTCGTGCCGGCGAAGACGGAGCGGTCCCACCGGCGGCTGCCGATCCCCCCGAAGCTGGTGGCGATCCTGCGGCGGCACCGGGCCACCCAGGCGGCGGAACGGACGGGCCTCGGCGAGGCGTGGACGGAAACCGGGCTGGTGTTCACCTCGTCGGTCGGCACGCCGCTGGAGCCGCGCAACGTCAACCGGCGGTTCGATGTGCTGCGCCGTCAGGCCGGGTTGCCGTGGCTGCGGCTGCATGATCTGCGCCACGCCTTCGCGTCGATGCTCTTTGCCGAGGGTGTACCGGCGCGGACGGTGATGGAGCTGCTCGGGCACTCCACGATCCAGCTCACCATGAACACCTACACCCACGTAATGCCGGAGACCCAGCGCGACGCGGTCGGCCGGCTCGACCGGATCTTCGGCGATCAGGCGGACGACGAAGAGGATGTCGATCAGACAAACGAAGAGGGGGGCGGGGAGGAGCTCGCGGGCTGACCGTGTACCCGAGCGAATCGGCGGCGCCCCGGGATGGCTGTGTACCTTGCAGCGCCCGGGGCGTCTGCCATCAGGGCATAGAGAGGCTGGGGTACAGAAGTGGGTACAGAGACCTTCTGGAAGAGACTACCGAGAGTCATACGACCTGGTAGATACGGGTGCGCCGCCAGGGACTTGAACCCCGAACCCGCGGATTAAGAGTCCGCTGCTCTGCCAATTGAGCTAGCGGCGCGTTGCCTCCGCGTCCCCGCGGCGACATGCAGAACTCTACCAGGCGCTGGAGACGAGTGGCCGGGGGGTGCGGGCGCGGCGCTCGGTACCGGCGGCCACCTTGGAGATCGCCGATGGCGGGGGCTCCGTGTCCCTGTGTGTCCTCCGGGGCTGATCTTGCTCGGGACCTTGCTCAGGATCTTGCTCGGGACCCGCGGCTTCCTGTGGTCCCGGCTCGGAGCCGTGACGGGCATCAGCGGGGTTCCAGGAATGTTTCGCTGATAGACATGACGTGGCCGACGCCGCGGGCCTGCCGGACGTACGGTCAGGCCGGGACACCGCGGTGAGGCTGGGACGCGGCGGCTTTGGCGTCTCGTCCCTTCCTTCGCGTCCGATCCGGACCGGCGTCACGCGGGTACCGAATCGGACCTGACGACCTGGAGGCCCACCGCGAGCTCCGAAGCATCGTCCGCTGACACGGCCCGTCCCTCGCACGGACCGCCGGATCGGCCGGACCCCAGTCCGCATCCGGCTCCGGGTCCCGTCGAGCGATCGCAGTTGCCCAGTCCACGCCCACGGCCCCAACCAGCCGAGGAGCCTGCCGCGCCCGGGCCGGAGAAAGCCGAGGAGGCCGGGCCGGAGAAACCGGTGGCCGGCTGGCTGCGCAGGATTCTCCGCGAGATCCTCGTGTACCGCCGCAACGCCGCCTTGGCCTTCGGCGCCGCGCTGCTCGGCACGCTCGTCACGGCCGCCGTCCCGTTGGTCGAGCGGCAGGTCATCGACAACGTCGTCGTCACGCACCGCCACCCTCTCGCACCCTACGTCGCCATTCTGCTCGGGGCTGGGGTCGTCGTCTTCGCCGCCGCGTTCGTCCGACGCTACGTCGGTGGTCGGCTCTCCCTCGACGTCCAGTACGATCTGCGCGACGCCGTCTTCAGCGCCATCGAGCGCCTCGACGGGGCCCGGCAGGACCAGCTCCAGACCGGGCAGGTGGTGAGCCGGGCGATCTCGGACGTCACCGTGGTCCAGGGTCTGCTGTCCTACCTGCCGATGATGAGCGGCAACCTGGTGCTCTTCGTCGTGTCCCTTGTGGTGATGGCCTGGCTGTCCCCGCTGCTCACCGTCATCGCGCTCGCGCTGGGGCCGGCGCTGTTCATCGTCGGCTACGGCGCCCGACGCACGGTCTTCCCGGCGACCTGGGCGGCGCAGCAGCAGGCTGGCGAGGTTGCCGGAGTGGTCGAAGAGGCCGTCGCCGGCGTCCGGGTGGTGAAGGGGTTCGGACAGGAGGCCCGCGAGCTGGACCGGCTGGCGGTGGACGCCCGGTGGCTGTTCGCGCTTCGGATGCGTGCGGTGCGCATCACCAGCAGGTTCGGTGCGGCGATGCAGGCCGTTCCCGCGCTCGGTCAGGTCGCGGTGCTGGCGCTCGGCGGCTGGCTGGCGCTGACGGACCGGATCACCCTCGGTACCTTCCTCGCGTTCAGCACCTATCTCGGCGCCCTGATCGGGCCGACGCGGACCCTCGCCGGTCTGCTCACCGTGGGCCAGCAGGCCAAGGCCAGCACGATACGCATCTTCGAGATCATCGATTCGCAGCCGGCGATCATGGACCGGCCGGACGCCGTGCGCCTTGGCCGGATCCGCGGGCTGGTCGACCTAGACAGTGTCACGTTCGGCTACGTTCCGTCTCGCCCCGTGCTGCGGGACGTGAGCCTGCGGATCGAACCGGGGGAGACGGTCGCCCTCGTCGGCACGTCCGGTTCGGGCAAGTCGACGGTTGCGATGCTGCTGCCGCGGTTCTACGACCCCCAGGCCGGGACGGTCCGCCTTGACGGTGTGGACATCCGCACGGTGACACTGTCGTCGCTGCGGGCGCAGATCGGGGTCGTCTTCGAGGACAGTTTCCTGTTCTCCGACACGGTGCGCGCGAACATCGCCTACGGCCGGCCGGGTGCCACGGACGACCAGATCATCGCGGCTGCGCGGGCGGCGCAGGCGGACGTCTTCATCCGCGGCCTGCCCGACGGCTATGACACCGTCGTGGGAGAACAGGGCCTGACTCTCTCCGGCGGCCAGCGCCAGCGCGTCGCGCTCGCCCGCGCGCTACTCACCGATCCCCGCGTCCTGCTCCTCGACGACGCGACCTCGGCCGTGGACGCCCGGATCGAGGCCGAGATCCATGACACGCTTCGGACGATCATGCGTGGCCGCACCACTCTGCTCATCGCGCACCGGCGCTCCACCCTGCGCCTCGCCGACCGGATCGCCGTGCTCGACGCCGGCCGGATCGTCGACGTCGGGACCGAGGCCGAACTGACGGCCCGATGTCCTCTGTTCCGCCATCTGCTCGCCGGCCCCGGCGAGGGCCTTTCTGACCAGCTCTCGTCCCCGGCCCCCGACCCCGGCCTTTCTTGCCTGTCCAGAGGGATAAATCAGACGCAAAAGGCTCTGGACAGGCAAGGAAGTAGACAAGGGAAAGGAAAGGGAAATGGTCTCCGGGGTGGTGCTACCCGGGGCGGTCTCGGCCGGGGGCTCGGCGGCGGGGGCCCCTTCGGTGACATGCCGGCGACCCCCGACCTGCTCGCCCGGGTCGACGCCCTGCCCCCGGCGCTCGACGAGCCGCGGGTCGACCAGGCTGCGGCGGCCGCCCCCGACCCGGCATTCTCGCTGCACCGGCTGCTGGCCGTGGTCCGCTGGCCGCTCATCCTGGGCCTGCTGCTGGTGGCGGCAGACGCCGTCGCGGGTCTCGCCCTGCCGGCGTTGGTGCGGCATGCCGTCGACGCCGGCGTGAGCGTCGGGGCACGTGACGTCCTGTTCGCCACCGCCGGTGTCGCGCTGGCGGTGGTGCTGGTGAACTGGGCGGTGCAGGTGTGGCAGACCCGTGTCACGGGCCGGATGGGGGAGCGGCTGCTCTACATCCTGCGGGTGAAGACCTTTGCGCAGCTGCAGCGCCTCGGACTCGACTACTACGAGCGCGAGCTCGCCGGCCGGATCATGACCCGGATGACGACCGATGTCGACGCCCTGTCGACCTTCCTGCAGACCGGCCTGACCACCGCCATCGTCAGCCTGCTGTCCTTCTTCGGCGTCCTGGTGGCGTTGATCGTGCTGGACGCCGAGCTCGCCCTGGTCGTCGTCGCCGTACTGCCGATCCTGATCGTGGCGACGGTGGTGTTCCGGCGTCGTTCCTCCGCCGCCTACACCGAGTCCCGGGAATGGGTCAGCGCCGTCAACGCATCGCTGCAGGAGAACCTGACCGGGCTGCGCATCGCCCAGGCGTTCGGCCGGGAAGCGGTCAACCAGGCGAGGTTCCGCGAGCTCGCGGACAGCTACCGCCGCTCGCGGCTGCGGGCACAACGGATGATCGCTCTCTACTTCCCGTTCGTCGAGTTCCTCTCCCGGATCGCGGGTGCTCTCGTGCTGGGAATCGGCGCCCACCTGGCCGTCGGCGGATCCCTGTCGCCGGGAGCACTACTCGCGTTCCTGCTCTACGTGGACCTCTTCTTCGCGCCGGTGCAGCAACTGTCCCAGGTGTTCGACGGTTATCAGCAGGCCCGGGTCGGTCTGCGCCGGCTTTCCGAGTTGCTGCGGACTCCGACCTCGACGCCGTCGGCCGAGTACCCGCGACCGGTCGGACGGCTGGCCGGCGAGGTGGTCCTGGACGGCGTCCGGTTCGCCTACGTGGGAGGCACCGCCGCGCGGACGGAGAACGCGGGGCCGGGGGGAAACGC
>NZ_CDWWXA010000116.1:0-5534 GCF_977971845.1 Frankia sp. CeCAU1
GCAGAAGGGGGTGGGTCGGTCCTGGGGCAGGAGCCGGCGGCGGGTGGGATCAAGCGCCGGCGTGCAGGTGGGATGCCCACACCGACCCGGACCTGTGCCGCTGGCCGGTAGCCCGGCGGCGACGTCGGCGAGGTGGGCGGGCAAGTCGCCGAGCTCGACATGAGGTCGCACCCGGCAAGTGGGCGAAGGTGAACTCCGCCTGCTGGCGGGCGTCGAGAACATACGCGTCGCCGACCTGGTCTGGCCGAACCGTCAGGTCGACAGGCGGTCGAGGAGGCCGAACCGCTGGGCGAACGCGGATATCTCGTCGCGCTGCTGAACTGGATCGATGGCCGTGGCGCCCACGACGATGCGGGTCACACCCTGCGCGGCGAACGCCTCCACCCGTTCCGGTGTCATGTCGATCGACCCCCATCGCGTGTACTCCAGAGCATCCGGATTACGGCCAGCCTCGAAGGCGGTTGACCGGGCGAGGTCTAGTTGGAGGCTACGCTCATCAGGACCGAGCGCACCGCCGGGAAAGTAGCCGTCGCCTCGCCGCCCGGCCCGGCGTGCAGCCGCCCGACTTGATCCACCAACGTGGATGGGCAGCTGGGTAACGCCGTAGGGCTTCGGGAAGCTGCACAGGTTGTCGAAGTCGAAGAACTCCCCGCGGAAGCTGACCCCGTCCTCACCTCCGGCCCAGAGCAGTCGCATCACGTCGATCGCCTCGTCGGCGCGGCGACCACGGGTGCTGAAATCCACCCCCACCGCCTGGGCCTCGCCCGGCAAGGTTCCCAGCCCCACGGTCAATAGCCGCATCCGCCCCTTGGACAGCACATCAATGGTGGCCAGTCGCTTGGCGAGGACCACTGGATGGTGGTAGGGAAGCAGCAGCACGCCCGTGCCGAGCAGCATCCGGTTCGTGGCCGCGGCGACGAGGCTCAGGCAATCGAGGGGATCGGCGTAGGGCAGCGACGGCGGGATCTCGATGGACCCGACCATCGCCCCGGGGTACAGCACGATGTGCTCCGGCAGATACAGTGCCTCGAAGCCGCATTCCTCCGCATGCTGGGCGTAGGCAGTGATCCGGTCCGGGTCGACACCGTAGTAGGGCGTGCTGTAGCCGATTGCGAACTTCATCTCATTCTTCCGATCTGCTGATACCCCATTGCTCCCCGCCCGCCGTTGGCCGGGCGGACAGGGACGTTGGGCTCGATGACTGTTCGTCGGTCGGCGACGGTTACTATGGCCGCATCGCGATCGCTTGAGCGAGCTGGCTCTGCAACTGCTGCCGTACCGCGTCGAGCCGCTTGATACAGGCATCGGCTTCGGCGAGTTTGCGTCGCAGCACCAGCACAGAGTCCGGGCAAACGTGTCCCGACGTGTTGCCGGCCCGCAAACAGGCGACGAACGGGCGGATGTCGTTGAGGTCGAAGCCCACAGCGAGCAGGGCCCGAATTTCGTGGACGACTCGCAGCTCCGCCTCGTCGTAGACACGGTAGCCGTTGGCGGAGCGCCGTGGCCGTACCAACCCGTGTGACTCGTAGTAGCGCAGCGTGCGGGTGCTCGTGCCGGCCCGTTCCGCCAGTTCGCCGATCAGCATCCGGCCTCCTTCACCCGCCCGGGGCAAGACGCTAAACCTTGTCGCCGGCGTCAAGGCAATGTGCCGCCGGGTAAGAAAGTTGCCGGAGGAGGTCACGGTGCCACCGCAGCACGGTGGCCGGGGTGACGAAGAAGACGTCCCAGCGGGCCCGGGGTAACAGCCGGGACAGCGCCGCAAGGATCACCTCATCTTGGCAGGTAGGGGGGCTCCGGTTCCCCCTCCCCCGGAGGTGATCGTGCTGGCGGTGCGCCGGTGGACAGCCGGTGGACAGCAGTATCGAACACGCGAGGGCTTATCGCATGATTCCGGTGTGGCCGAGGGAGTAGCGCCCGGGCTGCGGCCAGACGGCGAGCCCGTGCGGCTCGTGGCCCACCGGGATCTCGGTCAACAGCCGGCCGGTCGTCGGGTCCGACCCGCCGTTCCCGCCGGTATCGAACACGTACACGACGTTGCTGCGCCGGCCGGACAGCCACAGCCGGGTCCCGTCGGCGTTGACGTTGCCCATGTCGGGGGTCCCGCCGCTGGGGATGGCCCAGTTTGCGACGATCTTCCTGGTGGTGAAGGAGATGACCGACACGGAGCCCCGATCACCGGTATGCGGGAACGGGACCATGTCGGAGGTCATCATGCCGCCCCGGTTGACGACGTAGAGATAGCGGCCGTCGCGGCTGGGGTACAGGCCGTGGGCCTCCGGGCCGGTCGGGACAAAGCCGGTTTTGGTGAGGGTGTCCCCGTCGATGAGGTGGACGCCGCCGGCGTTCATGTCGGCGACGTACCAGACCCGGCCCGCAGGATCGATCTTGATGTCCTGGGGGGCCGCGGTGCGTCCGAGATCGAGGTAGCCGAGGACCCGCTCGTGCGCCAGGTCGATCTTGACCAGTTGGCCGGCGAACTCGCAGGTGGCGATCGCATAGGTGCCGTCCGGGGAGAAGTCGACGTGGTTGACGCCCGCGCACCGGCTGCCCACGTCGAGGCTGTGGCGCAGGGCGAAGGTATGAGGGTCGCGGAAGTCGACGCTGTGGTTCGCCTCGGCGATGACCATCGCGCTCTTTCCGTCGAGGGTGAAGTACAGGTTGTAAGGGTCGGTGACCGGTATGGCCCGGCCGGCGAGGCGCCCGGTCCGCGGGTCGATCGGTGACAGACTGTTCCCGACGTTGTTGTTGACCCACAGGGTCCGCAGGTCCCAGGACGGGACCACATGCTGCGGGCCGCGCCCCGTGGGGTAGGTGGCCACTACCCGCAGCGTGTGCTGGTCGATGACGCTGACCGTGCCGTCGGACAGGTTCGGGACATAGACGAGCTGCGGATCGTCGCGCACGACCGGGCTCAGCATCCCGGCATGGGCGTGGGCGTACACATCCACAGCAGCGGTGGTAGCACCAGCAACGGTGGTACCACCACCAGCAACGGCGGCGGTGGGGCTTGCTCCCGCCCTGGCCGGGGACGCAGCCGGGGACGCAGGCGGTTGCGGGAGGGCTCCAGCGTTCGCAGCCTGGTTGCCCGGGTCACGGAGAACCCAGCCCGCCAGCAGGGCGACGACAAGGACCACCAGGCCGGCCAGCAGGATCGGGCCGTACGGCCGGGGCCGCTTCCCGGGCCGGGGTTGATGCGTTTTCGCCCTGGTTGGCATGCCAACACGCTAGTACCGTCTTTTCACGCGGGGCCCTTCGACCCCGTCGGACGGCCGCATAATCGAACATGGTAAAAAGACATTTTACTGATCGCCGCATGATCGTGATCATTGCCGACAAGAAGGCTCGTTTCGGGGTCTGGCCGCTCGTGGCCTCACGGTACCCGGCTGGTGATCCTGGGTGCCCATCGGGCGCCTCCAGTGGCCGGGATATCCCGTGGCCGGGATATCCCGTGGCCGGGATATCCCGTGGCCGGGATACCCCGTAGCCGGGATACCCTCAGCGTCATGTCCCAGCCGGCCGGTCGTGGTACCTCTCGTCGCCAGTTCCTGGCTGTGGCCGGTACGGCGGCGGCCACGGGGCTGGCGGGCTGCGGTACCGGTGGCTCGACCCCCTCGGCGCCACCAGCGTCCTCAGGAGCAACGCCGTCACCCTTCGCCCCTGCCCTTGGCGGCACATCGGGTGAGACCGCGGCGGCCTCGCTCGCTGCCGGCGCGGCCGGCGGCCCGGAGCTGGTGCCGGGAGGCGCGGCGGCGGCGGTCACCCACGGACCGCGTGACCGGTCCCGGGTCGCGCTCACCTTCCATCTCGGCCCGCACGAGGCGGGTCAGGATCTGTCCCTGGCCCATCAGCTCCTCACCGACGCCGCCAGGCTCTCGGCACCGATCACCGTGTTTGCGGTCGGGCAATGGCTCGACCAGCACCGCGACCTCGTCCCCGTCATCCTCGCGGCCGGCAACGAACTGGCGAACCACACCTACACCCACCCGGCGCTGACGACGCTTCCAGCCGATCGGGTGACCGCGGAGATCACCGGCTGCCGGGACGTCCTGGCCCGACTGGCCCCGACGCAGGGCCGCTACTTCCGGCCCTCCGGCACGAGCACCGCCACCCCGCTGATCCTCACCGAGGCCGGCGCCGCCGGGTACCGCACGGTTGTGGACTTCGACGTCGACCCGCTCGACTACACCTCTCCCGGAGCCGACACCGTCGTCGCGCGGGTGCGGGCCGGCACCCGGCCAGGCTCCATCGTGAGCATGCATTTCGGCTACCCGGGCACCGTCAGCGCGTTCCCCCGGATCGTCGCGAACCTGCGCACGGCCGGCCTCACCCCGGTACCGGTCCACGACCTGCTCACCTGACCTCGGAAAGGCCGGCCCGGGTGAAACTCCTTGGCCGGGAATTCCTTGGCCGGGAGTTTCTTGACCGGGCATTCCTCGGGCCCTTCCGACCAGGACGAGATCGTCGCTTCCGCAGAAATGTTGCCGTTGTCAGCCGACGGCGCGGGAGGTGCCGAACATGGTATCCAGGGTGACCGGCTGAAGGTTGCGCTGCTCGATCAGTTGTTGGACCTTGTCGAACAGGCCGAGGATGGTCTGGTGGTTGGCGTGGCCGATCATGATCGTGCCTGGCTTGAGGTACTGTTCGGCAAGCCCGATGAGCTGCTGCGGGGTGAGTGTGGTCGAGTCGCCGAAGCTGCCGTTCCACAGCAGGACCCGGGTGTAGCCAAGCTCGCCCACGAGCCCGTCGACGTGGGGGTTGTGGGCGCCGTAGGGCGGACGGAACCAGGGCCGGCTGGTGATTCCGAAGGTTCGCTGAATCCACTGCTCGTTCCGCTCTATATCGGCCCGGATCGTGGTGTCCGTCTCGTGCAGCAGGTTCTTGTGGGTCCAGGTGTGGTTGCCGATCTGCACCTGACCGGACTCCACCAGCGGACGCAGGACGTCGGCGTGGCGGTCCCAGATCGCCCGGTAGGCGCCGTTCGGCGAGAACGTGATGGGGATCTTCGATCGCTGGGCGAACGCCACGTAGCCGGCGACCGTCGCGGCATCGTAGCCGTCGTCGATCGTCAGGGCGATCTGCTGGGTCCGGGCGGGTGCCTGGAAGGTCACGGTGGGTCGGCCTGGATGCGGCGGGGGCATCGGCGGAAACGAGGGCAACGGACCTGTGACCACTCCATCCCCGGGCGTGGCTACGGAATTCCCGGGCGTGGGTACGGGTGCGACCGCTGGGACGGGGCCAAGGCCACGCACGGTGTCGGTGGCGTGGGTGTCGGGCTTGGCGGGCGCCGTGCCGGCCGAGCATCCGATCAGCGCCTGCGCGGCGCCGATGCCCAATAGGGAAAGGAGCATCCGTCGATCCATAGACCGACATTAACGGACATATGATTGCGCTTTGCCATCGGTGCGTGTAATCGTGGTTCTTCCTCGTCAAGTTGCTTCGTATCTTTCTCGAAGGGATCATGCGGTGGCCGTCCCCTTTACAGGCCGCTACTCTGGGGTGTCGTAGGACTGTCGCAGAGTGGCGAAGGACTGTTC
>NZ_CDWWXA010000116.1:5911-15558 GCF_977971845.1 Frankia sp. CeCAU1
GTCGCAGGACTGCTACTCCACGTGCACCACATCCGTGGACTCCACTCCACGGCCTGTCATCATGACGGTATGACGGGTAGCGATCTCGGGCGATGCCGGTGGAGCATGCTCGTGGTGGGTCTGGTGGCGGCCATGGCTGCCGTGGTGGTCGCGGGTTGCCGTGACACGGGCGCAGCGGAGGTATCCCGTAGCCGGCAGAACGTCGCGGCAGCGACATCGCAACCTTCTGTGACGACGGTGACACGTTCACGGCAGGCGATGGTGACCGTGCAGGCGGGACGCTCGCGCACAGTCGTCGGGCTGAGCGCGGTGGCCCTGCACGGCAGGGTCACCGGGCCCGCGGCATCCACAGCGTGGACGATGCTGTCGGGACCGGCCCCGGCCCGATTCGCCGGTGACGCGCCGGACACGACGGTGACCCTCCCGGCTCCGGGCAACTACGTGTTCCAGTTGACCGCGACCGACCGGTCCGGCCGTTCACGATCCTCGCGGACCAGGCTGACCGTGCTGCGCTACGTCGCGCTGGGTGACTCGTATTCCTCCGGGGACGGAGCCGGCCCCGTCGCCGACTACCTCCCGGGCAGCTACCGGCCATTCGGTGGCTGCCGACGCTCGACCGATGCCTACCCGGCTCTCGTCCACGCCGCCCTGGCCACCAAGGACCCGCCGCCGTCCGCGACGTCTGATCCACTGTTCACCTTCGGGGCCTGCGCGGGCGCACGCACTCGGGACTTCTCCACGTCGCAGGGGCCTGGCATCGTACCACAGGACACGTATCTGGACGGGTCGGCCGACACCGTCGGACTGGTCACCCTCACCGTCGGCGGCAACGACATCGGTTTCGCCGACATCGCGGTCTACTGTGCGGCACTGCACGTGACCACACTTCTCCCGTCCTGCCGGGACCACTCCGCACCGGCCGTCGGGGCCGCTCTGAACACCCTGCAGTCACAACTCACCGCGACCTACCGGGCTATCCGACGGGCCCCCAGCCTCGCCCCCGGGGCACGGATCCTCGTCCTGGGCTATCCCCGGCTGTTCCCCGACACTCTGGACGCACCCTGCCCGGTCAGCGTCCTCGGGAAGTTGGGGGTACGCATCCAGCCGGCCGACGCGGCCTGGTTCAACCAGACCGTCCACGACCTCGACAACACGATCCGCGCCGCCGCGAGGGCGGCCGGCGTGACCTACGTGGACACCGAGAACGCCTTCGCCGGGCACGAGTTCTGCAGCAGTACAGGAAGCCCTCCCGACGTCGACCTCCTCGGAACGCCGTTCTCCGCCGCGTTCCACCCCAACGGCCAGGGGCAGCGCGCGCTGGCCACCGCGATCACCGCCGCCTATCTTCAGTAAACGCGGCCAGCAGCCGGGGCCGGCCTCATGGGACAGGGCGGCCGGCGCCCGACTGGCGGCGTTGTTCGTTACTTGTTTCGCTATTCGCTATTCGCTATTCGCTAAGTGCGGCGACGGTGTTCAGCGTCTTGCCGGAGCTGGACGTTCCACCCAGCACGTACACCCGGCCGTCACCACCGGTTGCCGCGGCATGCCCGGCCCGGGTCGAGGGGGAGCTGGTCGGTCCGGCGGCCCACCGGTCGTCCTTCGGGGTGTATGCCTGCACCGCCCCGGTGACGTTCCCGGCGCTGTCCCGCCCGCCGATGATGTAGACCCGGCCGTCGGGGCCGGTCGCCCCGGCGGCACCCGCGACGCCGTCCGGCAGGTCGGACATCTGGGCCCACGAACCCTTCTCGGCCGCTTTCGAACCAGGTGTATAGGCGAAGACGTCGGTGGCTGCCCGCGCTGCGGAGCCGCCGCCAGCCCCGATGCCGCCGGCGGCCAGGATCCGGCCGTCCGGCAGTGCCGTCAGGACCGGAGCCCTGTTCCCGGATGGCGGTGCCCCGGCCGTCGACCAGCTGTCCGAGCCGGGGTCGTAGATCGCCAGGGTCTTCGCGTCGAGAACGTAGATCCTGCCGTCGGTGCCGCGGGCCGCGCTCGGGTCACCCATGGCGCTCGGCAGGGGCTTCCCCGTCGACCAGCTTCCGCTGGACGGGGTGTACACCTCGACGATGTCCGTGGGCTGGTTCGAGCTGCCGGACCGGCCGCCGATCGCGTAGATCCGGCCATCGAGGTCGGTCGCGGCGGCGAGGTGGGTACGCGCGGTCGGCAGATCGGGCGCGTCCGTCCAGGCGTTCTTCCGCGGGTCGTAGACCTGGACCGTCCCCACCGGCGTCAGGGGTGCGACGCCCGGCGGTGACGTGGGTGCGCCGGTGCCCGTCGGTGTCCCGGGTGTGGTCGGTGAACCGGTCGGACTCGCGCCGGGTGATCCGGTCAACGTCGCGGTGGGCAGGTCGGTGGTCGGGCTGGTGGTCGGGTCATCGGTTGACGGGCCGAGCGGACCGGCCAGTGGCTTCCGGGTCAGGCTCGCCGGACCCACCGTCGATGTCGTCGTCGCGGAACTTCCGGGCGTCCCGGTGGGGGCCGGCGACTGCGTCGGTGATGCGGGTGCGGTTGGCGAAGTGGGGGTGGTGGTTGGCGAAGTGGGTGTGGTGGTTGGTGAAGTTGGTGTAGTTGGTGACGCGGTCGGGCCGGGCGTTGCCGTGGGCGTCCCCGTAGGCGAGCCCGGGGCGCCGCCGCCGGCGCCCGTCTCGGCGGCCTGGCCGCCGATCGCATAGATCAGTCCGTCACATCCCGTGGTGGCCGCGAGATGGACACGGGGAGTCGGCAGGGCGGTAACCGTCTCCCAGCTTTGCAATGGGCCGGCGATCTGGGGCAGCGACGGGCATCTGCTCGTCGGGCTGCCGGTCGGTGCTGCCGCCTCGGCCACCGAGCTGAGCAGCCCCGGCGCGGCCAGGGCTGCTGCCAGCGTGGCGGTCAGGACGAAGGCGCGCGAGGCGCACCGACGTGATGTACGGGACCAGTTCATGAAGTCTCCCCCCTCTGAGGACCGCGGGTGCGGCCCTGACCGACGGGTGGATGGCATGGGTAGATGACGGTGCACGCACGAGAACTAGCTGTACGTTGTGCATCCTGACGTTGTGCATTCCCATTGATTCGAAGAGTAATCACCATTGGGTTCGGTGACCGCGGGTCCACCCGGATGGGACGAGTGGGCCTGACGCGGTGCGGGACCATCCCCCGACGGGGGTGAGTGGCGCGGGTCAGAGGTGCGGGGGGTGAGTGGCGTGGGTCAGAGGTGGCCGCGGCGGACCAGCAGGGCCAGGACGCAGGCCGACGGGGCCATCGGCAGCCATACCGTGATCATCCGGTAGCCGAGGACCGCCGCGAGCGCGATGGCGGCGGACTGGCCGGCAGCCATGATCGCTGCTGTCAGGGCCGCGTCGAGCGAGCCGAAGCCGCCCGGCGAGGGCACCAGGGCCGAGGCCGCGCTCGCCGCGAAGTAGATCGCGAATACCGCGCCGACCCCGAGCGGAAGGTGCAGCGCACGCATGATCGCCCACAGGGTCGCGGCGTGCAGCATCGGGATGGCGGCCGAGCCGCCCCACAGCAGGGCCGCCCGGCTCGGCGACTGTAGGGTGATCTTCATCGACCGTAGGTGGTCGACGATGCCCGCCCATGCCCGGCGGGCCGCCCGGCGGACCGGGGTGATCAGCCAGCCGAGCAGGCCGAGCAGAGCGAGCCCGGCGAGCACCGCCGGGACCACCATGGCCACCGGCTCGCCGCGGGGTAGGCGTGCCACGTCCACCGGCAGGAATCCCCCCGCCAGGAGCATGATCAGCACGGCCAGGTGTGTGGTGACACCGGCGGCGGTGTCGAGGCCCACCGCCGTCACCGCCTCCCGCAGGGTCAGCCCCGCACGATGCAGGAAACGAAGCTTCACCGCGCCGACCCCGAAGCCCGCCGGCAGCACGTGGTTGGCGACGCTGCCGGCGACCTGGACCGCGAGCAGCGGACCCACTGGCAGGGGCCGGGCCACCGTGCCCTGCTGGCAGGCCGCTCCCGCGATCCAGGTCAACTGGGCGACAGCGACCGCACCCACCAGCCAGGACGGGTGGGCGCGCGTCAACGCGTCGACACCGCTCTCGACCGTTGTCCACGAACACGCGAGCCAGACCACCGCCAGCAGCGGCGCGGCCACGGCTGCAACCCCCTTCGCCCGGATGTATCCCACCCGCCGTCTCGCCATGGAATTCAACCGCCTTGGTTCACATCGATCCGGTCTGGAACGATGTCGTCCGAAATCATGCCGCTGGGCCCGATGTTGCTCGAGACGACGCCATCCGGGATCTCCCGATGCGCCGCCAAGGATCCGAAAGAGTGTCCCGCGACACCCTCAAAATCGGAATCTGGCCCGCCCGCGAGCAGTCCGGCGAGCCGCCGGCTCAACTCACCCCAGTTCCAGTTCCGGCACATCCAGTCCCGTCCGGCGAGGCCCATCCGGGCGGATCTCTCGGGGTCGTCGAGCAGGTCGGCGACGGCCGTCGCCACGGCGTGCCGGTCGCGGCCGTCCACGACGACGCCGGTGCGACCGGGCAGGACGACGTCGGGTGCCCCGCCCTGGGCACCGGTGACGACCGGCAGGCCGCTCGCCGCCGCTTCCAGGGCGGACAGTCCGAGACCTTCGAGGTCCAGGCCGAGCAGGCGGGTGCGGGACGGCATCGCGAAGACGTCGGCGGCGTCGAGATAGGCCGGAAGATCCTGCTCCGTGACCGCGCCGGCGAAATGCACCGTGTCGGCGACGCCCACCTGGGTGGCGAGCCGTCGCAACCGGTCCGCGGCAGGACCCTGCCCGACCAGCAGCAGCCGTGCGGCGGGATGACGTCGCAGGACCACCGGCCAGCCTCGGATGAGCATGTCCTGCCCCTTGCGCGCCACCAGGCGGGCCACGCAGATCACGACCGGTCGGTCCGACCAGCCGTGTTGCCGGCGGATCTCCTCGCCCCCGACCCGCGGCCGGAACCGTCCGGTATCCACCCCGCCGGTCAGCCGCGCGAGTGTCGTGCCCGGCGGGGCGACGGCGAGCAGCCTGCGCCGGGTGAACGCCGTCAGGTAGGTCAGGACGTCGGCCCGGGCGGCGACCGTTCGGACGAGCGACCACCCGCCGGGCAACCGGGACCAGGCGACCTCGTGCCCGTGGCTCGACGACACCACCCGGGAGATCCCGGCCGTTCGCAGCGTCGGGGCTAGCAGGCCGAGCGGCGCCGCGGTGGGAAACCAGGCCGCCTCGCAGTGCTCGGACCGCACGACCGATCGCAGTAGGCGCCGGGATCCGGGGGAGGTGAGGATCCTCTCGTCCATGCGGATCACCGGGAAGGGCAGCGTCCGGTCGAAGGCGGCGGCGCTGGGGGCTGCCGGCGCCACGACCACCAGCCGGTCAGCCGGAAGCCCGGCCGCGAGATGGCAGGCGAACGTCTGGATGCCGCCGAGCACCGGGGGGAACTTGTCGGCGACCACCAGCATGCTCGGCACGTCGACCGGGCTGGTACCGGCCCCGGCAGGACCGGCCCCGGCAGGACCGGCCCCGGCAGGACCGGCCCCGGCGGGATCGGTACCCGAGGCCGGTCCGCTCCTCGCAGGGCGGATCGGCGCGTTCGGATCATCGATGGGGCCGGGCGGGAGGGGAAGTTCCCTCACGCGTCGTCCGGCCGGCGACAGGGCTGAACGAGCGGCATCGGGCGTGTGGCGTCCCGGTTGACGGGATGCGACGGCAGGGGGCGACCTTTCATGAAGGGAGATGATTGCAGCCTCACGATGTGGCGCTAATGAGACCTGCGATCGTGACGAGCGTCCGCGCCAGGGGCGCATCCCGTGGTACCCGGTACCCGGTACCCGGTACCCGGTACCCGGTACCCGGTACCCGACACCCGGCGTCCGCGCCGGACTGATCGCGGGCATGACCGGGTACCCCTGCGGCAATGTCCGCACAGTGCGGAGGGAGCGGCGCGATGGCGACCATGCTGGCCGTCGCGGAACGTCACGACGCGCTCGTCCGGGCGCTGGACCTCTTCGACGCGCAGGTGCGGGCGGTGCCGCCCGGCGGGTGGGATGCGCCCACGCCCTGCCGGGACTGGAACGTCCGCGCGCTCGTCAACCACCTCACCGTGGAGCAGCTATGGGTTCCGCCGCTGCTGGCCGGCCTCACCATGGCTGACATCGGCTCCCGGTTCGAGGGCGATCAGCTCGGGGCGGATCCCGTGGGGCACGGGACGCCTGGAACCGCCCGGGAGCCTGGGCGTCGGTGCCGGTCCTCTCCTTCGGCCCCATCGCCATCCTGTCAAAGCGAGCTCACCGGCATCGCAGACCCATCGGCTGACCGGGACACCCGAGGACATTTTCCCGCACTCATGGTGATCAGCGAAGCGATCTAGACCACCTGTCAACTTAACGGCTCTGTCGCATATCCGGTGGTGACTGAGCGTTAGCTGAGCAGGATCCGGTGGCGGAGGAGCAGGAAGCCGGCGCGGCCGTGCATCTGCCGTATGATCTTTTTGGTCGTGGTGTTGACGCCTTCGGTGCCGCCGTTGCTGTAGGGCAGGGTGAGCGCCGTGTCGACGGCCCTGCGGTCGAGGTCGAGGCTGCGGGTGTAGGCGTGCAGGTGGGGCAGGTCCGCGGCCCGCGCCGTGGTGATCCAGGCGGTGAGGAGGTCGTCGTTGCCGTCGGCGGGGTCGAGCAGCGCGGCGAAGTCGTCGACCAGGCTCGCGAGGGCGGTCATCTCGGGGCAGGCGGCGGTGAGCTCGCCGAGCCGGTCGCGTTGGGCGTCGGTGAGTGCGTCGGGCCTGGTGAGCAGAAGCCCGGGTCAGGGCGCGCGGGGACATCACCGGCTGGTCGCCGTCGAGCCGGCCCTGGTTGATGTAGCGGACGAGCAGGTTGTGGCTGCCCGAGTAGCCCTGCTCGCGGATCTCGCGGATCTCGCGGATCTCGCGGAACAGGCGTAGGACCGGGACGGCGGGCTCGTCGGCGCGGCGGCCTCGGAGATAGTCGTGGTAGGGGTCGACCAGGGTCGGTCGGAACGCCGGGGTGTGGATCAGCCGTTCGGGCTCGGGGACGCGGGCGTAGCGTTTGACGGTGTTGGGCGCGAGGTTGAGCCTTCGGGCGCGGTCGAGCAGGCCGACGCCGGAGTCGAGCAGGTCGTGGACTTGGTGCCAGTGTTGTCGGGTGGTCTGGGCGCGGGGCCCCTCGGTCGGCGGTGGTGCGGCCTTGGCCCGGCAGGTGCTGTGCGCGGCGACCTTCTGGCGGACGGCCTCGGCGAGGTTGTTGGGTCGGACCGGGGCGCCCTGCCGGGGTTGCTCCCGGTGGGTTTCCCCGGTCCGCCCGCCGAGTCGGGTAGGCCGCCGGCGAGGTGCCCTGGTTGGGTCCTTTTCCGTCGGCCCCCCGCCGAACCCGCCGGGCGGCGTTAACCGCAACGGGCTCTCCAGTGGTTATGCCGTGGGGTGCGTGGTTGGCCGGCCGGCGTGGATGGCCTCGTGGCAGGGGCGGCAGGTGACGAGTGTCTTTCTCTGTCGCATGGCCATGAGGCGGACCCATGCCGGTTTTTCGCGTCGTCCTGGCCTGTTGAGGTCCGCGAGGTGGCGGACGTGGTGGACTTCCACCCTGTCCGTTGATCCGCAGATCTCGCAGGCACCCGCGAGGAGCCGGTGGATCAGTTCGTTGCCGCGGGTGGTGTTCAGGACGGGCGCCCGGTCGTCGATGGCTGCCGTTTTCTGTCGTTGTGGCGGTATGCCGCCGAATCGTGCGACCAGCGGTTTCCTGCCGTCGCTGCGTGGGACGGTGACCTGAAAGCAGGTGCGCGGTCCGTGGTCTGTCTTCACGGTGGTCTTGTACTTGCGGGCCATCGTGTTGACGGTGGACTTGTGCTTGCCTGCCAGGGTCTTGAGCATGGAGGTTTCCATGGTCCAGCGCAGTTTCTGAAGCCGGTATACGTCACCGGCGAGCAGGTAGTACTGGACGACGCCCCGGTACTCGGCCTGATACTTCGACACGATGGTGTAGTCGGTGTCGTCGAGCATCTGTGGCCGTTGCGCGGGTTTTCCGCGCCGGGAGTACTGGGCACACTTGTTTCTGATCACGTCTGGGGGAACACGTAGCCCGATGGCTCCATTGACCGACCGGCGACCCCGGGCGATCTTCGTGTCGGAGTGTTGGGCCACAATGTCATAGCCGAGGAACCGTGCCCGCCCGGTCTGGGCGTGGATTATCAGCGTCTTCTCCCTCGACAGTTCCAGCTTGAGGTCATCATGCAGGAACTGCCGTATCCTTTCGGTGATCTGGGCTGCTTCGGCTTTCGGACCGCTGAACCCGAGCAGAATATCGTCCGCGTACCGCACATACCGAAGCCGCCGATAATCCGGATCTCTGGGATCCTGGCTCGGCAGCTGGCGACGTTCTTTCCGGAGTCGGCTCAACCCCTGCCGGTCTCCACGTCGCCGGGCACGGGCGATCGCGTACTCCATCTTCTGGTAGGCAGGGTTGGGGGCCCTGCGCCTGCCCCGGTTGTAGTCCGGGAACAGGTGCGTGACGACGAAACTGTCCAGCCGGTCGAGGTAAATGTTTGACAAGATCGGGGATGCCGGACCGCCCTGTGGGGCGCCGGACAGTGTCGCTCCCCATTTCCAGTCCTCCAGATACCCCGCCTGTAGCATGCCCTTGATGAGCCGGAGGAACCGGTTATCGTGGATTCTTTCACCCAACGTGTCGAGCATGACCTGGTGGTCGAGTTGCTCGAAGCAGCGGGAGATGTCTCCCTCGATGAACCAGTGTGTTCCCTTCCAGACGTCGACCACCTCACCTAACGCGGTGTGGCAGCCTCGGCCTGGCCGGAAACCGTGGGAGCGGTCGGAGAACTGGACGTCGTAGTACGCCTCCAGAATCAGGCGCACGACCTCAGCGGCCAGCTTGTCCGACCAGGTCGGCAGGCCAAGAGGACGCTTCTTCCCGTTCTTTTTCGGGATGTGCACCCTCTTCACCGGTTTCCATCGATAGCGCTCGCGGCGCATTGCATGGGTGATGCGTTCGATGGTGGCCAGTGACATGCCGTCCACGGTCTCCCCGGTCACCCCGGGCGTCATCGCTCCCTTGTTGGAGTACAAACGCCCGTAGGCATACAGATACAGTGCCGGGTTGAACAGCTGTCGATACACGCGGTCCAGCGGCAGTCCTCTCCTTCCACGTTCACGGAGGACACCCAGGACCGTTTCGGCGTTCTGCATTACGCATACCTCCCGTCCTTGTAATGTCCGGCCACCTGTTCCCCTTCGCCCTGTGCACCGGCTCTCCCGGGCTCCCTGGTAGGGCGTTACTCCCACGACTACTACGGGAACTCCGTCACCTTAGGACTCGCGCCCCTTAGGCGATCCCGTGGTACGTCCCTGCTGTACGTATCGAGCACGACGTAGGCGTTCCATTCATCTCCTTGAATGCCCTCGCTGAGCATCGTCCGCACCCCGGAGGTTATCCCAGCCCACGGTTCTGGCCAGGACAGGGAACGGCACCGGTTTCAGACGTCTTTCCGGCGGGTCCGCACTTCTACCATCTGGAGATTGGAATTCAGGCAATCCAGCTTTCGCCATATCGTGCGGGCTCGACGGCGGCCCGTCTTCGACGCCTTCGCGACGCCCGCCGTCTCCTGGCATGCTGCTGTCCCCCTCACCTTTCGGATCAAGGTAAGCCAGCGAGCCCAAGGACCTTCCTCCGAG
>NZ_CDWWXA010000117.1:0-817 GCF_977971845.1 Frankia sp. CeCAU1
CGCCGTCCAGCGCGGTCACCGACAGCGTCGGCTGGAACAGCCACGCCGTGTCCGCGGACGAGTGCGGCTCCGGTTGGCTGTTGACCAGCGTCAGCTCGACGACGCGACGGGCACCGCGCTCGCGGACGGCGACGACGAGGAAGACCCCGGTCTCGTCGTCGCCGACGAGCGGCATCCGCCGGGAACCGGCGCCCAGGTGATCGTCCAGGCGGATCTCCCGGTTCGCGAAGACCACCGGTTCGCGGGTCCACGCGCTGCGCTTGCGGCCCTCGTCGTCCTCCACCTCCCGCTTGGTGTAATGCCCCCAGGCCGCCGTGACGGCGAGGACGTCGACCGGATCCGTGCCGTCGGTTCCGGCCGGCACGTCACTTCCGGCCGGCACGGCGAAGGAGAGTCCCATCGACGACGCCCAGATCCGCCCCCGGTTCTGCGGGGTGGCGATCTCCGGCAGGTCGGCGTCCGCGTCGCCCTGCACAGCCGTCTCCGTGTCGGCGACGACGTCCGCGGTGGCGGCCTCCCGGGCACCGCGCGGAGCCGGCTTCGGCCCGAGCATGCCGACGAGGTACCGCTCGCGCGGGCCCATCGCCCTGGGGTGGAACTGCTCGCGCTCGCCGCCCCACGGGCCGAGCAGATCCCGGCGGACGAGTTCGGCGAAGGCATCCCGGACCTCGTAGGACGCCGCCGGCTCGAAGAGCTGTGGCGCGTCGAGGACCTCCGCGGCCGTACGGCCGTCGGCGTCCGCACCGGCCCCGTCGCCCGCGCCGGTGCCGCCCACGCCCCCCGGCGCGGCGGGCGACGGCGGCGCCCCCAGCGCCCC
>NZ_CDWWXA010000117.1:1017-4008 GCF_977971845.1 Frankia sp. CeCAU1
TACCACCCCTTGGTTGCACACGCACTTGTAGGACGGCTCGGCAGTCTTCGTCGTCGGTGTGGCCCGGGTGCCCGCCGCGGCTCGGCCCCACGCGGCGGGCTCGGGATCTGCGCGGATGACGGCCGAGTTGCCACCCAGTGCGCCCTGGCCAGTGCGCCCTGGCCAGTGCGCATGGCCAGTGCGCATGGCCAGTGCGCCCTGGCCTCCGGGCCGACTGTCTCTGCGGCCGATTCGAGCCGCGAGTTCTGCCTTAACTTCACGCCACTTGAGCGTAGACTGAGATCGTGACGACGCTGCCCTTCACGGATGCTCGGAACCGCCTCTCGGAGCTGCTCGACGACGTCGAGCGAACCCATGACCGGGTAGAGATCACACGCCATGGTCATGCCGTGGCGATCCTCGTCTCGCCTGACGACCTCGCGGCGCTGGAGGAGACCGTCGAGGTGTTGTCGAACCGCGAGACCATGCGGCAGTTGGCCGAGTCCCGCGCCGCTGTCGAGGCCGGCGACGTGCTTGACGCCGAGGACCTGGCTGCGCTCATGGCCAAGCGCGCCGCGCCGGATGCCAGGAGACGCTCGTCATGACGGGCGCTGCCGGGCCGTACCGTCTTGAGATCACCGGTCCGGCGGCCCGCGCGCTTGCTGGACGTATACCGGAAAAGGTCGCCACGGCCGTACACGAGTTCATCACCACGACGCTCCTGGAGAACCCGCACAGGCTCGGTAAGCGTCTCCTCTACCCGCCCTACGCTGGAACCTGGTCGGCGCGGCGAGGCATGTACCGGGTGCTCTATGAGATTGACGAAGAGAACCGCATCGTTCTCGTGACCGCCGTAGAGCACCGCGCCGACGCATACCGCGGGCGTTGAGCGGCGAGACCGCAGCGTGCCGGTACGAGCACCGCTGATGTCCCCCTGCTTGCACATATGGCGCCGGAAGCCTGACGAAGCACCGACCCCTTCCTCACGCGTCCGTTGCCTTGCTCCAGCGGGGCTGCCGCCGCGAGCAAACGCAGTCCTGTCCGCCGACGACTTCGGTCAACTCCTCACCTCGGTGAGCCTTTCCGCGCAACGATCGATAGCTCTGCGTGAGCATCACGGACGGTAGGCGGCTGGGTGGCTGAGGGGGGCGGTGACAACGGAAGCTCACCAGTCGTGAGCAGGCGGTGCTCGTGCTGCGCTGGTTCGCCGACGCCACCCGGGTCACCCAGGTGTGGCGGGCGTTCACCTCAACAACCGTCCGCCCGGCGCTTTCAGCCTTGGCACGCGGCACGTTGAAGAACACCCCCCACCCGGCGTCGAGGATCGACGTGTTGAGCCCAGCCTTGGCGGCCTGCCCGTTGGGCAGGCCGCCCCCGGCCGGTCGGGGTCAGGCCTGGGCGCGGCCCGCTTGACCATACTCCTGATGTTAAGTCTTTCGACGGCGATCAGGTCGTGGCCGCGGACGAGTTCGAACGCGGTCTTGTTCGCGAGATCGACCCGCTGCCGGGCGACCGCGCAGGACCGCGCCGCAACCCGTGCCACGGCCTTCTCCCGTCGCTTCGAGCCCCGCTTCTTGCAGGACAGGTCTCGCTGCGCGTCGGCAAGGCGTTCGGCGGACCGTTCGAGGAAACACGGGTTGCCGTAGTGGTCGCCGTTCGAGGTAGTCACCAACGACGCGACCCCGACATCCAGGCCGACCACCGCGCCCGTGGGTTCCACCAGCGCGGCGGGAACGTCGCCACACGAGAGCACGAGGCACCAGCAGGCACCCTCGCGTTTGACGGACAGGGTCTTGACTGCGCCCCGTACCGGCCGGTGCTGGTGGACCTTCACGTGCCCGACGCCCTGGAACCGCACAAACGTCCGGGTCGGGTTGTCGGGCTGGGAGTCCCAGCGGCAGCCGTCGTTGTCGACAGGCCACGTCACGGTGTCGAAGTGCCCGGCGCCCTTGAAACGCGGGTAGCCGGGCGTCTCGCCAGCCTTCACGCGGCGGAAGAACGCGGCGAACGACAGGTTGAGGCGTCGCAGGGTGGCCTGCTGGGAGGAGAACGACCATCGGGCCTGAGGTGGGTCGTACGCCCGGATGTCCTTCAGCTGGGCCGACTGGTCCCCGTACTTGACCCTGGTCTTCGACGGGTGCGCGTAGGCGTCCCGACGCTCCTGCAACGCCGCGTTGTAGAGCGCGCGGTGGTCGTTCTAGCATCGCGGTCAACGACGCGACCTGATGCGCCGTCGGGCGCAGCAGGAACTTGTACGTCCGCCTCACCGCGCCGCCGCCTTGCGCCACGGGCGTTCGTTCTGCGTCTCGATGTACCGGGTCACCGTCCCGGCTGACACCGCGCCGACGGTCGCCACAAAGTACGACCGGGACCACAGGGTGGGCAGCCGGGATCTGAGATGCGGGAACTCGGCGCGCAGCACGTGGGACGTGAAGCCCTTCAACTGGTTCGCAACGTACGACGGGGAGTGCTTCGGGTGAGCCTTGACGAACAGGTGCACGTGGCCCGGCTCGACCTCCAGCGCGATGACCGGCCAGTCATGCTCGGCGCACTTCTCACGCAGCAGCGCGTCAAGCCGCTCGCGCACCCGGCCGGTGAGCACGGGACGGCGATACTTGGGGCACCACACGACGCGGTAGCCGAGGTCGTAGACCCCGCCCGCGCCCGCCGTCACCTACCGCCCCATGCCACCGACTATACCAGCGTGGCATGTCTAGTCACTTGCGGTCCGTACCGGATTCCCCTGTCGCCTGAAGGCGACAATCCCCTCCGGACAACTCGATGGGCGGACCCGGCGAGTCTTCGGTGGATGATCTGGGCCTACATCAGGGCTGGCGGCGCGGCGGAGACGTCCCGTCCCCGCGGGGGCCTACCCGCCGAGGTGTGGGCGCTCGACTGGCACCGGCTGTGGATTATCGCCTGGTATCTCGACCAGGCGGCCGTGTGGATGCCGGAGCCGGACCGGGATGCCTTCGTGGCCTCGGTGGTGCGCCCCTGGACCCTCTGCCGCCC
>NZ_CDWWXA010000117.1:4531-15875 GCF_977971845.1 Frankia sp. CeCAU1
CACTCCCGGCTCGACGAGCTCCAGACCGTCGAAAAAACGTTCGACTTCGGCGCGGGTACGCGTCGTGAGGGGGATCCCCCGCTGCCGGTAGACCTCGACAAGCCGTCCGGCCTCCCCCGGCGCGGCATCGGCCGTGCAGTGAGTGAACGCCAGATAGCTACCCGAGGGCAGGGCGTCGAGGTAGCGACGGACAAGGCCGTAGGGATCATCGGAATCGGGAAGAAAATGCATGATCGCGATCAGGGACAGCGCGATGGGGCGGCTCAGGTCGAGCGTGTCGCGTACCTCGGCCGAAGCCAGGATCTTCCCCGGTTCCCGCAGGTCAGCGTTCAGATAGGCGATACGACCCTCGGGTGTGCCGGTCAGCAGGGCGCGAGCGTGCACGAGGACGATCGGGTCGTTGTCCACGTAGATCACCCGCGTGTCGGGAGCGATACCCTGGGCGACCTCATGCAGGTTCGGCGAGGTCGGGATGCCGGTGCCGATGTCAAGAAACTGGCGGATACCCGCCTCCTTGGCAAGGAACAGGGTGGCGCGGTGGACGAACGCCCGGTTCTGCTGGGCGGCGATGCGCAGGGCCGGGAATACCTCCAGCGCCCGCTCGGCGGCTTCCCTGTCAGCGGGGAAGTTGTCCTTGCCAGCCAGAAAGTAGTCGTACATCCGCGCGGAATGCGGCACGTCCGTCCGCAGCTCCACCCGCTCCACCCTCTCCACCCGCTCCACCGTCTCCACCCGCTCCACTGGCGTGTTCCAGCGGTCATCCGTCGGGTTGTCGCTCACGTCCCGGCCCCTCAATCGCGTCTAGGTATGCTCGGCGTTCCCCGCCACCTCCATCGGACGGCCGGCTGACCTGCGGCGCTGCCGGTGCCGAGGGAGAACGGATGTGTTGTCACTGAATTATGGTGGTTCGCCTGCGGATGGTGGCAGGCGGCTTTAGGGGCTCTCCGCGGTACACCATGATCCACATTTTCCCGCCCACCATTCAGTAACGGCCGGTGGTGACGTGATGTAGTCACGGGCCGGGGTGGAAGAGGGGCGCACCCGCCACATCGACCAGGACCTGCCCCGGTCGTACACCGGGACGAACTCCCGCCGACGCATCGCCGCCGACAACCCCGTCCGCAGGCCGGTCCGCTCGGCGAGCAGCCGCACCGGCGGCGGACGGCTCGGCGGACGGGCAACACCTCTGCGAACCGGCCGGCTGTCGACCGGGCGCGGCCAGCCCGATAGCTACGCCAAGAAGTCGGGTAGACCCTCGACAGTCACCACCGAAAACCCCACAATCGGCGCGTGAGCGCCCATGCCCCGTGACGCTACCGCTCCACCCGACACCCCGGCATCCACCCGGACGAGCCAGACCGGCCCCGAGCCCGCCGCCCTCCAACGCAAACTCGATCTTCTCGACGCATCCATCGGATCGTCACCCGACTCCCAGGAACCCCCGCGGCCCCGACCCGACGGTGGCATCCCGGCCGCCACCGCAGCCGAACGAAAGGCAGCCCTCCTCGACGGGCCAACGCCCACTCCACGCGAGGTCTCCATCGCACGCGCGGAACAGATCCGGCTTCACCGTTCGCAAACCCGGAGAATGGATTGTCTTCACACCGGAAGGAAATGAGTAGCAATCAGCACGCATTCCCTCTACCGCCGTCGGAGGCCACCTCGACGCCGCCTATCCCGACACAACTGGTTCATAGATCTCGCGACGCCAGGCGGGCAGCACATGGTGAGATTAGTCAACGGCCCGGTCCCCAGCTATGAAGCCCGGACTTTTGAGCGGTTCGACATCCAGTTCCGGAAGATTCCCCGCAGCAGACCCCTCCCCGCCCGTTCTCCCGTGACTGGGAGGGGTTTCGCGTTCATGGCCGCCTGAGCTGCGCGCGCCAGGGGCCGTATGTACGCCTTGCTACGTCTACAGGCTCGTCAGCGACCTAAAACCTAGATTTTTAAGCGGTTCTGTACACAAGGTAAATGTACTTACCACCAGCGCCCTTGTTGAGATCGACGTCGATACGCCGCCACGGTGCCTGCGGCTGAATCCCACTGTTGTCACCGAGTATGACATCCAGATCCTCTATCGGACTGCCCAGGACGGGCTCCCGAGTGAAGGCAGCATAAATGTAAGCGCCGCCAGCACCTTTGTTGAGATCGACGTCGATACGGTGATAGCTCGGTGGAGCAGACTCGTCCTTGTTGAGCAGGAAGATTATGCTGGTGATGGGATCTCCGACACCTTTCTCATAGGCGAAATACAGATAAGCGCCGCCCGCGCCAGCGTTGAGATCCTTGTCGATCTTTATCCAGCCGCTCGGCGCGGGCTCGCTGTCGATCAGAACGGTCAGATTCGTGACATTACTCATGCTGTTCTCCCCTTCTTGCCATCCGAAAGGCTCACGATCGTATTGTTACATGGAGAATTAGGTCATGTCTGGAGAACGCCGGAAGTGCCAGAAGGACAGCCCGACCGGGGCCCGGAGGCCCCGACCTCGCCCTTCCTTGCTGAATGTCAAAAATTCCGTGACCTGGGATGACGGCCTCCGAGCCGGGCCAGAAAAGTGCATCCACAAAAATGGGCATCTTGCTCGTCGATGCAGGTCAGGCGCGGCGTGGGCCGCAGCGGTGCCCCAGCCGCCGGAGAACGCGGCGGATCATGCCCGCCGCCTCGGACGGACGACGCGAGTGATGCGGCGGAGGACGCCGTGCTCCTTCTTCGCCCGGCGCGGGCGGCCCGCCAACCGGGCGTTCAGCTCCTCGTACCGCTCATCACCCGGTCGAACGGTTATCAGTTCTCATCGAAGGTGACTACCGTCCGCACCGCCGTGGGTCGTCGCGATGCTCTCGATGGAACCGTCGGGGAGCCGCATGATGATGGCCATTCCGGATCTCTCTTCTCCTCGGTGTGTGTCGTACGGGGTGGCTCGCCGCCGCCGGTCGACGGTCAGAAGCCGGGCCACTCGACGAGGCCGGTCGCGCCGAACAGGCCGGAGGCGTAGACGAGGACGCCGTGGGCCGCGTCGATGGTCAGGCAGCCCTGGTACTTCTCCCCCTGGCCGAGGGTCGCCGCGTTGAACGCCGGCTCGCAGCCGATCGTTGGCTGGACCCGCGCACCGTCCGGAGTGCGGACGAAGAAGTCGAACGGGTTGACGGCGAAGCCGGCCCTCGCCGAGGTGAACGACACCATGAAGGTCGCGAACGCCGGGCCGCTGGTGGGCTTGCTGAAACCCGAGAAGAAGGACGGGACCGCCTTCGGCGCGGCGACGCTCACCGTCGCGGCGACCTCGCCGCCCTTGCTGACCTGGAGTACCTCGCCGTACTGGGCCTGCTTCGCCCCCTGGGAGGCCCCGCCGGCCGCCGCGGCCCCGCCGGGCGCGGCCGTCGCGCCGGTCGAGGAGACGGAGGTGTCGTCCAGGTTGCAGCCGGTGAGCCCGGTGAGGCCGATCAGGCCGGTGAGAACCGCTGCGACGGCGAAACGTGCAGTGCTCATGAGATCCCCCGTGAAAAGGCGCGCGCCATGGCACGCCGATGAGAGTGGTGAACGAGACGTCGAATATCAGGCTGCGGGCCGATGCCGGCTGCCAGGACAGACGGGCGAGCTCGCAAGAATGTACCGACAGGACAGCCGTGAAACCCGTCGGTATCCGAGAAAGGCAGCGAGGCCCCGCTATCGCCAGCCAATCAGATCAATCCCGGACAACAACGATTCTGAATCGCTTCGAGCTTTCTGTCAACAGCTTCGGAAAAGTCGGAAAAGGTGGATGGAGGATGGCCGTGCCCGGATCCCCCCGAGAATCCGGGCACGGCAGAATGTCGACCGCGCGCGTGGCTCGGCCGGTGGACAAGGCGAATGGAGAACTCTCGCGGACCGGTCACCCGGAAATCGGGCGGGCGGCCCGGCGTCAAACGTAGGGTGTCGTTCGCTGTCTCCGGCTACAGGTCAAGCAGCGACCCCTGGTCCGGCGATGCGGCCGCCCTGGCGCGGGCATCTTTCTTCTTCGCGCCCTTCTCGTGCAGGCCGGCGGCGACCTCCTCGGCGTACCGGGCGTGGTTCAGTTCGAGGAGGCGGTCGAGCACCTCGCGCTGCGCCCACGGCCCGATCGTGTACCGAGTGTACTTCCCGGCCGGATGAAAGCCGTGGTCCAGGCCCCGGTCGATCATATCGACCCACCCGTACGCCCGAAAGGTCGCCTCGTCGATGAGCCGGTGGATCTCCCGCAGCTCGGCGATATCGGCATCGTTGCAGCCCGGATCGAAAACCAGATTGTACGTCTTGGTGAGCCCTGACTGCCGCGCCAGCATCGCCTCCCGCCGGAACCCGTCCAACCCCTCCCCCAATTCCCGCATCTCCCCCGTCAGTTCAGGCAACGGCAAGGTCTCGAACACGTCCGACGGCGTGTACCGAAGATCGGCCTTCATCGACGACGCCCGCGAGGCCGCCCACCAGTAATGCGGCGAGCTGGAGAGCAAGGCCAGCATTGCCGTGTCGTCCGTTGCGAAGACCCCGAGCATATGCGAAAATATCTGCCCGGTCGGCACCATCACCGGCATCACCGTGCGGCTCACAAGAGTGATGACGATTACCCGCCCGATACCTGCGATAGCGCCGTAGAGTTCAGGCCTGGAACGCTCGTATCGCCACCACCGCTCACGGGCCGACTTACTAAAGCGATTGAGGTCACGTTCCGGCTTGACGAGGAGGCGGACCTGGTCGTAACAGTCGCGGTACCGCTTTGCGCGGTCCTCAGGCCAGTCGTGGAAATTGATGACCCAACGACTGCCCGAGCAGTCGGGGCGCGAGTTGAGATCCTGACCGTTCAGATAGGGGAACAGCACGTCGGTATGACGCGGATCCTTCGCGATCAACGCGCGGGCCTCGGCGGGTTCCATCGTGAAGCCAAGACCCAGGACATAACTTCCAATAAAGGAGATTCCTGCGCTTTTTTCCAGCCGGTGAGGATTTCCGGACACCCGTGCCTCGGGCTCCAGGGAGGGCGCGATCACGGGGGTCTGGACGCCGTCGGCGAACCGGGCGGCGGCCGGCCCGATCTGCCCTGTGGTCCAGACGGCGCTGAATTCCAGGACCGCGGACTTCGACGGCCAGGGCCGGCTCTTGATCGACCGGCGGATGACGTTCCCGTCAGCGACAATCTGGTCAAGGCCGACCTCACGGGTATCGCCCTGGGCCAGGGTGTTCGTCGCGATCAGCCCCGTCTGACCGCCACCGTTGAGCAGAGAGTGCGCACGCAGCGCGAAGTAGGCGACCAGATCGGCGCTCCCCCGTGCTCCCCCGCCGATCTCCTCGACGAGGTACTCGCGATACGCCACGCCCAGTGCACCGGTCAGCTTCTGGCCACCGAGGAACGGGGGGTTGCCGAGGACCGCGTCGAAACCGCCCTTCTCGAAGACCTCGGGGAAGACCAGCGGCCAGTGCAGGGGTTTCCGCCGGAAACCGCCGGGAACGTAATCGGTGGCCAACCAGGACTGTGCCGTTTTCCGGGCCTCGGTCTCATCCCACTTGCCGGTGACCTCATCAGCGAGGCGGGCCGCGGTCAGGGAGAAGCTTTCCCGGCTGGCCTTCTTCTCCTCGTCGATCTCGGCGCGGGCATGCGGGTTACTCGTCCCCGACCATTTCTGATAGCCGACGAGCGCGGCGCCGGCAGTCAGGTCGGCGAAGAGCCGCAGCCGCTCGGTGTCGTGTTCCACCCCCGACAGGAGCCTGCGCTTCCTCGCAAGTCCCGCCAGAGACGAGCCGTCGGTCTCGACGAGGTCCCGGCGCCGCCCGGCGGCGTCGCGGACCAGTTCACGGACGCCGGCGGTCCAGCCGAAGATGTCGGAGTGGATCTTCCGGCCCTTGGCCGGGTCGAGGTGCATGTACTCCAGCTGCTCGACCGAGGTGATACCGAGCAGGGAGTCGCCGGAGACGAGCCGGTCGTCGAGGAAGGTGAACGGCCGGCGCGGGTCCATCGACACCAGCCAGAGCGACAGCTTCGCCATCTCCACGGCCATCGGGTTGATGTCCGCCCCGTACAGGCAGTGCTCGATGACCAGCCGGCGGGCCTCGACGGTGACGTCGTCCGCGTCGGCGTCACCGGCGTCACCGGCGTACCCGGCGGCCCGCGGGTCACCCTCACGGATCCACGCCTCCACCAGCCGGTCGCCGAGGTAGCGGGCGGCGGCGACGAGGAACGCGGCCGAGCCCATCGCGATGTCGGCAACCTTCAGCGACAGGATGTCGGCGCTGGACCGCAGCCGCCAGGCGCCCCGGTCGGCGGTCTGCAACGGCCCGGGGGCGTAGACCAGGGGCTCCAGGGTGTTGTCCGCGACCTCCTCAGCCAGGAACCTGGGGGTGTAGTGGGTGCCGGTGTTCTTCCGCAGCGGCGACTCGGTGACGTACAGCCCGTCCTCCAGGACCACGACGGGCTGGCCGCGCAGGTCCGTGCGCAGCAGGCCGTGGAACGGCAGCAGCCGCTCGGCGGTCGGGTAGTCGCCGCGGGTCACGGCGAGCAGGGCCTTGCGGGCCTCCTCCCGCTCGCCGGCCTCCAACGGAACGAGCCGGCGCTCGACCGCCTTCGGCGCGCCGATCCCGCTGGCGGCGAACCTCTCGGCGAGCGCGGCGGCGAGCAGCGGGCGGCCCCGGTGACGCGAGGCGAGCTCCTCCAGCTCGGACAGCTTCGCCTCGGCCTCCAGCCCCTCCCGGCCGACCAGGCCGACGACCACCTCCGCGGCCGGGGCGCGTTCGGCATCGTAGGAGAGCAGACCCTCGTAGACGTAACCGATCTGCTCGACGTCCAGCGAGCGGAAGCTCAGCGTCCGCCGCTCCCGGGACTTCCCGCTGCCGACCTGGATGTACTGGACGGCACGCAGCATGTGCAGCACCGTGCGGTCGTCCACGCCGAGTGGCAGCCACGGATGGGCTGCCGGGTCGAACAGCGACCCGGCGTAGGCGTGCATGCGCAGCCGGGGATGATCGACCCCCGCGTACACGGCGGTGAACAGGGCGCGCAGCCGGTGCCAGGCCGCCGTCGACTGCTCCAGGTCGTCCTCGGTCGCGCCGTCGTAAAGCTGCTGTTCCAGCTCGGCGCACAGCCGGCCGGCGGAGTAGGTACTCGCGTACAGGTCGTTGCCGGCGGGCAGCAGGCCGCGTTCCTCGGCGTAGAGCAGGAAGACGATGCGCATCATCACCGCGACCGCGCCCCGGTAGACGTCGTGCGCGCCGACGTCGCGCAGACCGGCGCCACCCCGGTCCCGCTCGGCGACATGCCAGCGGCCGAAGGCTGCGACGAGCAGCTCCACGGCCTGGCGGACCTGGACGCCGAGCGCCTCGGTGATCTCCTCCTGGCTGCCGAGGCTCGCCTTCAGCAACGGGACCAGCGTCTCGTCGTCGGGTACGCCGAAGAAGCGCCGCCGGCACAGCAACGACACGAACGCCCGCACGACGTCGCGCTCGGCCGCCTCCGGCCAGGACACCGCGTCGAACACCGCCGTCGCCGTCACCCCGCCGCGCGGCGCCCAAACCAACGCCCACTGCCGGCCGTTCGTCACCAGCGCGAGCTCGATCCCGTGATGCCGGCAGGCGATCGCCGCCCGGTCCACCGGCGTCGCAGCCCAGGCCTGCCCGGCGATCCGCGCCGTCGGGGACTGTGACGGCGCGACGACCAGACCGAGCACGCGGACCGCGTCCGGTTTCACCTCGGACGACCCCCCGGCCGCTGTGTCCCCCGTGGCCACTGTGTCCCCCCCGGCCACTGTGTCCGCTGTGTCCGGATCGACGAGGATGAAGGACGGCACGAGGTGCGCGTCGTGCTCGCCGACGTCGACGGTGAACGAGCGCAGCGCGCCACCCGCGCCGTCCGCGCCACCCGCGCCGTCCGCGCCATCGGGCAGGACGAGCGTGTTCCCCCAGCCGAGTAGCTCGCCGAGAACGAAACGCACCCAGGCCGCCTGGCCGCCGGCGGGATCGTCCAGCCAGGCGGTGTGCTCCCGGCGCAGGCGTTCCCGGGTCTTCTTCTCCAGCGGGTCGAGCGTCGGCCAGACCCGCCGGAGCACGGGCAGGCTGAGGAACGGCCCGCTGACCTCGATGAGGCTCAGCCATTCGCGGTGCTGCGCGGAGCCGTCCGGCGCGGGCGGCCGGCGCCGACCGCCACCGCTGCCGCCACCGCTGCCGCTGCCGCTGCCGCGACCTCCGGGGATGCCCCGGCCCCGCGTGGTGGCACCCACGGTACTCATCGCGCCTCCTCCGCTGCCGGCACGACCAGGACGACCGCGACGGGGAACTGGTGCTGCCCCGGGTCACGGTATCGCTGCGCGATACCGTCGAGCTCCCGTCGCCGTTCCTGGTCCAGCCGGTCGAGCCGGTCCTGCCACGCCTGCCGGTCCTTGCGGTACTGGGCCAGCTCCTCGCGGCTCCTGGCGATCTCGAACCGGCTGAACAGGGCGTCCTCGTCGTTCTCCGGATCCTCGATCGCACCGCGCAGCGTCGCGGCGAACTGATCGAGGATAGTGGTGATCCGATTCTCCTCGGCGGCCCGGCGCTGGCCGAGAAGGCGGGTCAGCGACTCCTGGCGGGTCCTCGTCCGCCACTCCAGGGCGGAGAGCACCCCGGGCCGCACCGCCGGCCAGCGCTCGGCGAGCCGCTCCCGCGTCTCCCCGGAGACGGGCCGGCCGGCGGCGAGCGCGGTACCGACGAGATCGCCGAGGACCGTCAGGTTCTCCAGGCGGCGGAACCGCCCGGTCGCCGGCGCCCAGCCGCCCGCGTACAGGACCTCCTCGTGCAGCCGGACGCCGTCCGCGCCCACCAGCACGAACCTGGAGAACGCGCCGATCAGCACCTCCTCGCAGCGCGGATCGTCCGAGCGCACGGCGGTGACCCGGTGCAGCCCGACGTCGGCGTTGGAGACGGCGCCCCGCAGCAGCCTTGTCGACATGTCGACGAGGCGGTGGCCGAGGTGCGCGAGCACGACGTCGTCGCGGTCCTTCGCCATGGCCGGGTCGAAGGTGATCGGCCGCTGGCGCGGCGGCGTGCCCGGGGGAAGGTCCTCACGGCGCAGCTTCTCGGTGAGCCCCGCGGAGGCTCGCTGCCACGAGCCGGTGAGCGTCGGCACCGTGAACAGTCCCTCGGCGTGCTCCTTCTCGTCGACGTACGGGGTGAGTGCCTGTTGGCGGGCGAGGCTCAGTGCCGTGCCGACGACGCGGCGCACCGCCGCCGGGGTGATGCCGAGCTCGCGGACCGTGTCGTCGAGGTTCGCCCGCAGCCGGCGCACCTGCTCGCGCACGTTCTCCGCGACCGGGACGGTGCCTCCGGCAGCCACGGAGCCGCCCGGACCGACGTCGAGGTCGTCGGGACCGAGGTCGATCCGCTCCCCCAGCATCCGACGCTGCACCCGATCGGAGAGCACCGCGTTGACCGACCCGAGGTCGGCCTTCATCTGCGCGACCTTCTTCACCACCCGCGACAGGAACTCCAGGTCGGCCTCAAAGGAATCGACGCTGCCCGACCAGCCGGAGCCGACGAAGTGCCGGATCTCCGGGGAACGGCGCTGCCCGTACCGGTCGATGCGGCCGATCCGCTGCTCCAGCTTGTTCGGGTTGAACGGGATGTCGTAGTTGACCAGCCGATGGCAGTGATTCTGCAGGTCGATGCCCTCACTCGCCGCATCGGTGGCGAGCAGGACCCGCATCGGATGCTCGCTCGGTTCGGCCTGGAAGGCGAGCCGCAGCTGCTCGCGCTCGTCAACGGACAGCCCGCCGTGCAACAGGCCGAGCCGCTCCCCGGCGAGCCCCTCCTGGCGCAGCAGTCCGGCGAGCCAGATCTGCGTGTCGCGGTACTCGGTGAACACGACGACCCGTTCATCGAACCAGTGCCGCCCGTCCGGCCGGCACACCGCGTCCAGATAATCGAGCAGTGCGCGGGCCTTGGCGTCCGGCTCGGCCTCGTGGGCGTCCGCCCAGCGCCGCATCCGGTCCAGCAGCTCGATCTCGCCGTCGGTGGGATCGAGCTGCATCGGCCCGATCCGGCCGAGGGCGTCGTCCTCGGCGTCGGCGAGCTGCTCGTCGTCCAGGGTCGCGACGTCGTCGAAATAGTCCTCCATCCACGGCTCGGGCATCCACGGCTCGGGCGCCCCCGGCCCAGGCATCCCCGGCCCAGGCATCCCCGGCTCGGCCTCGTCCGTGAGGCGGGACGCGTGGACCGGGCGCCCGTGCCGGGACACGAGGGTCTCCCGGTAGACGCCCACGGTGTGGCCGAACGCCGCCGGGGAGGAGAACAACCGCTTCTTCAACAGCAGGGTCACCAGGTCGGTCGCCTTGCGGCCGCGCGGCGAATCCAGCCGGGCCCGGCGCAGTGCGGCAAACTCCTTGAGCAGGCCGTGGATCCCCCGTTCGCCGTCCGGGTAGACCACCGGCATGTCGATCGAGCGGCGCCGGTGGAAGCGCGGGGTGCCGTCCGCGTTCTCGATGCTGCTTTTCAACCGGCGGACCACGACCTCGTCCACGGCCGTCCGGTCCGGCTCGACGCCACGAGCGAACCGCTGGTCGTCGAGGATCTCCAGCAGCGCGGTGAACGAGGCGAGGTAGCCGTTGTGCGGGGTGGCGGACAGGAACAGCCGGTGGGTGAAGTGCGGCGCGAGCCGGCGGATCAGCTTGGTCTGCTGGGAGTCGACCGCGTAGACCTGCCTGGGCGCGGCCGGGGCGATGTGATGGGCCTCGTCGAGAATGAGCAGGTCGAAGGTCCGCGGGTAGGTCGGCTGACCATCGCCGGGCAGCACCTCGTCGAGCAGCCGCTGCGCCTTCGGGCCACGCAGCCAGGGCAGGCTGACGATCGTCAGCGGGTAGACCTCGAACGGGTTCGCCGCGCTGCCGTGCGAGCGACGGACCGCCGCGCAGCGCTCCGCGTCAATAATCGTGAAATCGCGGCCAAACTTCTCGGCCATCTCGTCGCGCCATTTCAGGGTGAGCCCGGCCGGACAGACGATCATGATGCGGCGCGCCCGGTGCCGCAGCAGCAGCTCCTCGGCGACCAACCCGGCCTCGATGGTCTTACCGAGGCCGACATCGTCGGCGAGCAGGAGGTTCACCCGGGGCGCCGCAAGGGCGCGCGCCACCGGCTCGAGCTGGTAGTCCTCGACGGCCACCCCCGAGCGGAACGGGGCCTGCAGCCGCCGGGCGTCCGCGGAGGTCACCGCCGACCAGCGCACCGCGTCGAGGAAGGCGGCCAGCCGGCCCGGTGGGTCGAAGCCGCCCCGGGTGACGTCGGGCAGCGAACCGCTGGGCAGGACCCGCCGGCCCGGCTCGACCTCCCAGATCACCTCGACGGTGTGGCCGTAGCGACCGTCCTCCACACTCTGGAGGG
>NZ_CDWWXA010000118.1:0-15090 GCF_977971845.1 Frankia sp. CeCAU1
CCCCACCCCGCAGCCCCCGCAGCTCCCGCAGCTCCCGCAGCTCCCGCGATGTCGCCCAGGAGCACCCCCGCACCGGCCACGACCCGGGGATCCGGCCCGACCAGGTCGACGCCATCGGGAAGCAGCGTCCGCAGCACCTCGATGCCGTCCGGTCGGATGCCATCCCTGGCCGCCCGCACCTGCGCCCACCCGGAGCGCGCGGCGGCATGTTCAGCTCCCGGCGCAGGTCCGTCGGACCCGGTTCGGGTGTCCGGATCGTCGGGCGGGACGGGGAGGGTGGTCCCGTCGTCGGCTCGTGACGGGCCGCCGTCCGATCCGTCTGCCTGGTCGCCTCTGTCTGCCCGGTCGCCCGATCTGCCCGGAGTGGTTTGGCCGCCCGGGCCGGTCCGGGTACCTGGACCGGCCCGGCTCTCCCGATCGGGTAGACCCGCCAGGCCGGTCAGGGCCCGCCGCAGCCATACCTGGACGGCACCGGGCGCCGGCGCCGCGTCAACCAGCCCTGCGGCGTATGCCGAGTCCGCGGTGTAGCTGCCCGGGGGCGGGGCGGCACCGGTGGCCGCCGCGACCACCCGAGGCCCGGCGAAGCCGACCGTCGCCCCGCGTACCGCGCACCGAAGGTCCGCGCGGGAGCCGATCGTCACCCAGACGCCACCGGTGGTGGGCTGGTCCGCGACGGCGATGTGACCGACCCCCGCCGCGTCCAGTGCGGCGAGCGCCAGTGCGGCCCGGGGCAGCCCGACGAGTCCGGCGACCCCTTCCTGCAGGCGGGTGCCGCCGCTGCGCAGGAACGACACCAGGGGACGGCGGCTGGCCGCGGCCGCGGTGGCGGCCTCGGTGAACCCACGTGCGTCCCGCTCGCCAAAGCTTCCCCCGTAAACCGTGAAATCCCAGACCGCGACCACGGCAGGGATGCCGGCCACCGCGCCTTCGCCCCAGCGCAGGGCCGGTCGAGCGTCGTAGTCGGGCCAGCCCAGTCGGTTGACGGCCGCAGCCGTGGCGGGCCGCAGGGTGATGCCTGCGAGCAGGGCGGCGCGCCAGTCGGCGGTCGTCTTCTGGCCCGGCCGGGTGTCGTTGTCCACGTCCGCATCTTCGCGCCCGGGGCCGACCGGATGTCCGTCGTCGCGGCCGCGGTGTCGTGGAACACGGACGGGCGCTCCCCGCCGGCGGGTGCTCGCAGGCCCGCAGGCCCGCACGCCTGGGACGCTCCGTGCCCTCGGCCCGATGGCGGCCGGGACATAGTCTTTCATCCACAGCCCCCGGGCGGGTGGGAACCCGGATCGAACCCGCTACACCGGTGCTGCGAGGGGAGCAGCGAGGGAAGCGATGCTCACACCGCTGATGGAGGAGGATCCTCGCCAGATCGGCCCGTACCGCCTGCAGAACCGGATCGGTGCCGGCGGGATGGGGACCGTGTATCTCGGTTTCGCCCCGGATCGGCGTCCCGTAGCCGTGAAGGTCGCCGCCGAGGATCTCGCCGAGGACGAGGAGTTCCGCAGCCGCTTCGAACGTGAGGTGCGGGCGGCGCTGCGCGTGCGAGGCACGGCGGTGGCCGCCGTGCTCGACGCCGACACCGAGGCCGCGGCGCCGTGGATGGTCACCGAGTACGTCGAGGGGACCAGCCTGGCCGAGGCCGTCCGGGCCCGCGGTCGGCTGGAGGACCACCTCGTCCGGGGTCTTGCCGTCGGCCTCGCCGACGCGCTGGTCGCCATCCACGCCGCCGGCGTCGTCCATCGTGATCTCAAACCGTCCAACATCCTGCTGGCCTGGGACGGACCCAAGGTGATCGACTTCGGGATCGCGCACCTGACCGACAGCGCCACGCTGACCCGCACCGGTCATGTGATCGGCACGTTGGCCTGGATGTCACCGGAACAGATGCGCGGCGAGCCGTCGGACGCCTCGGCGGACGTCTTTGCCTGGGCGAGCTGCGTGACGTACGCGGCGACGGGGCGACATCCCTTCCATGCCGAGACGCCGGACCTGCTTGCCGTCCGGGTGCAGCGGGACTCTCCCGATCTCTACACGCTCCCTGGGTACCTGCTCAACCAGGTCGCGAGGGCGCTGTCCAAGGCCCCGCGGGAGCGGCCGGACGCCGCCTCGCTGCTGGCCGCGCTGGTAGGCCGGGAGGTGCGTGGGGTCACCGAGGCCGATGCCGCCGCCGGTGACGTCCTGGAGCGGACCTGGACCGGATCGTCTCCGGTGTTCGGCGTGCCCGCCCCGTTCCCTGCGCCGGTCTCCTCTCCGTCGCCGAATCGTTCCGGTCCGCGTGTCCCCGGCGCGGGGCGAGTTCCGGCCCGGCCCGCGCCGGGGGCGGCCGGCTCGGCCGGCGGCTGGGCGCCGGATGTGCAGGGACCAGGCCCGGCACCCGGCCTGTGGCCGGTCGGACCGCCGCCACCCGCATCGGCCTTTCGGCCCGCCGTGCCATTACCCCCCGCGGCTCCGCTGCGACCGGTCGCCCCGCCACCATCGTCGGGAGCGGTTTTCCCGGGGGGGCGGGCGGATCAGGCGCCCGTGGGGCGTCGGGGCACGACCGCCGCGGACGTGGCGTCCGATCCGGGACGGTCAGAGGTGACCTATCGCCCCAGCGACCCGACTCCGCCTGCGCGTCCTCCCGATCCGTCGGCCTTCCCGCCAGCGGGTCGACCGGCTGCGCCGCGGGTCGGGCGGTGGACCGGCGCCAGGCGGGCCGAGGCGTCGCGGCGCCGGCACTGGAACAGCGGCGCGATGCTGTCGGTTCTCCTGGCGGTACTCTGGATCTTCGGGATTGGGAGTGCCGCGGCTGTCGTGGTCGGCCTGGTCGCGCGGGTTCGGATCCGCCGCAGGGATGAGCGTGGCGCCACAGTGGCGGCCCTCGGCATCGGCCTGGGTTGGCTCGGGATCGGACTAACGATGATCTTGATCGTCGTTATCCTGAAATTCGTCTAACTGGTCCGGAGGGGCCGGCCACGATCGGTGTTTCTTCCATGTGATTTCCGGCATAATGAGGGTCTCAACTTTCGTGACGTCAGACACGGGACGGCCTAGGGCAGGTCCCGGCGGTCACGCTCAGCGGCTCCCGGCGGACCCGCGCTCTGAGGGCGGCGAGGCGGAAGCCACCCTCGGTGCGACAGGTGTCCACCTCATTTGTCCTGTATCTGTCCTGTATCGACGACCCTGCCGGGTCCCCGGAGCGGGTCGAGGGATGCGCCGGACCGGCCCGTTCGATCCCACCCGCGGGCCGCCAGCGACGGCGGTGGTGCACGGCGCGTGGCGCGCGCCGTAACGCCCTCGTCAGTAGGCTCGCAGGCGTTCTGTGCAGCTCTACGTATCCCAACCCGTAACGACCGCATCCGACTGGACGGACCGTGGATCTTTTCGAATACCAGGCGAAGAAGCTGTTCGCCGAACATGGCGTACCGGTGCCCACCGGGAAGACCGCGACCACCCCCGAGGAGGCCCGCGCGATCGCCACCGAGCTCGGTGGCAGGGTCGTCGTCAAGGCGCAGGTCAAGACCGGAGGCCGGGGCAAGGCCGGTGGCGTCAAGGTAGCCGACGGGCCGGATGACGCCTTCGCGAAGGCGACAGCGATCCTCGGCATGGACATCAAGGGCCACACGGTCCACTCGGTGCTCGTCGAGGAAGCCAGCAACATCGCCGAGGAGTACTACGCATCCTTCCTGCTGGACCGGGCGAACCGCACCTTTCTCGCCATGGCCTCCCGAGAGGGCGGCATGGAGATCGAGGAGGTGGCGGCGACCAAGCCGGAGGCGCTGGCCCGGATTGCGATCGACCCGCTCAAGGGAGTCGACGCGGCCAAGGCTCGCGAGATCGCGGTCGCGGCGAAGCTGCCCGAGGCGGCTCTGGACGGCGCGAGCGAGCTGCTGGCCAAGCTCTGGACCGTGTTCGTCAAGTCGGACGCCACCCTCGTCGAGGTCAACCCGCTGATCCTCACCGGTGACGGCCGGGTCGTCGCCCTCGACGGCAAGGTCAGCCTGGACGACAACGCCGACTTCCGCCACCCGGAGCACGAGGCGTTCGTCGACGTGGCCGCGGTGGACCCGCTGGAGCAGAAGGCCAAGGAGAAGGGCCTCAACTACGTCAAGCTCGAGGGCGAGGTCGGGATCATCGGAAACGGTGCCGGCCTGGTCATGTCCACCCTCGACGTGGTGACCTACGCCGGGGAGGAATTCGGCGGCAAGCGCCCGGCGAACTTCCTCGACATCGGCGGCGGTGCGTCCGCCGAGGTCATGGCGAACGGTCTGTCGATCATCCTTGGTGACCCGGCGGTCAAGAGCGTCTTCGTCAACATCTTCGGTGGCATCACCTCCTGCGACGCGGTGGCCAACGGCATCGTGCAGGCCCTGAAGATCGTCGGCGACGTCAGCACCCCGCTGGTGGTGCGCCTCGACGGCAACAACGCCGAGGAGGGCCGCCGCATCCTGGCCGAGGCGAACCTGCCGGTGGTCAAGCCGGTCGACACGATGGACGGCGCGGCGAAGCTCGCCGCCGAGCTCGCCGCGGCCGCGGCCTGACCTGGGCGAAGGGGATTGCGAACCGATGGCTATCTGGCTTGACGAGAACAGCCGGGTGGTGGTGCAGGGCATCACCGGCTCGGAGGGCAGCAAGCACACCCGCCGCATGCTCGCCGCGGGCACGAACGTCGTCGCCGGCGTGAACGCGCGCAAGGTGGGCCAGCAGGTCGAGGGCGTGCCGGTGTTCGGCTCCGTCGCCGATGCGATGGCGCAGACCGGCGCCAACGTCTCGGTGATCTTCGTTCCGCCTGCGTTCACCAAGGACGCGGCGATCGAGGCGATCGACGCGGCGATCCCACTTGCGGTGGTCATCACCGAGGGCGTGCCGATCCACGACACGACCGAGTTCTTCGCCTACTCCCGGTCCAAGGCGACGACGCGGATCATCGGGCCGAACTGCCCGGGTATCGCGAGCCCCGGTCTGTCCAATGCCGGCATCATCCCGGCCGACATCACCCCCGGCGGGCGCATCGGCCTGGTCAGCAAGAGCGGCACGCTGACCTACCAGATGATGTACGAGCTGCGGGAGTTCGGCTTCTCCACCTGTGTCGGCATCGGTGGCGACCCGGTCATCGGCACCACGCACATCGATGCGCTCGACGCCTTCCAGGCCGATCCGAACACCGACGCGATCGTGATGATCGGTGAGATCGGCGGTGACGCCGAGGAGCGGGCCGCGGCGCACATCGAGGAGAACGTGACCAAGCCGGTCGTCGGCTACGTGGCCGGCTTCACCGCGCCGGAGGGCAAGACGATGGGCCACGCGGGCGCCATCGTGTCCGGTTCGTCCGGTACCGCGCAGGCCAAGAAGGAAGCCTTGGAGAAGGCCGGCGTCCGGGTTGGCAAGACCCCGTCGGAGACCGCCCGGCTGATGGCTGACATCATGCGGTCGTTGTAGGCCTATCCTGGTGCCGAGCCCCCGCGGGACGCGGGGTCTCGGCCGCGGGACAGGTAGGGGTCTCGGCCGCGGGGCTTCGGGACGGACATCTTCCCTTCGCTTCCGACGGCTGCAAGACTCCTGCATCGGTGCATCGACGACTCTCGTCCCCGCACCGACCGACCAGACGAAGTGGGGTTGCCGTCGTGGCACAAATCGGCGGTCGTAGCGTCGCCACCAACGACATCGGGGTGATCGCCTCCGGGGCGGTCACGTTCATCGTGAGCTTCCTGCCGTGGTATTCGGTGAGCCTGGGATTTTTCGGCCGCTCGGCGGAGGCCCACAAGAACGCCTGGGGGCTCGGGTTCAACTCCTGGTTCCCGGTGTTCCTGGTGGTCGTGGTCGCCGGTCTGGTGACGGCGCGCGTCGCCGCCAACGTCCGCATCCCGGACGTTGGTCCGGTCTCGATCCTGTGGATACTGCCAGCCGTCTCGGCATTCGCCGTCCTCCTGCTATTGATCAGATGGATTCGGTTCCCCGATGTGCCGAGCGGGGTGGATGCCGGGCCGAGTTTCGGGTTCTACCTCGCCTTGCTGCTGACGATCGTGCAGACCGTCTTCGGGGTGCTCACGGCGCTGGCGAGCGGAGCGCCCATTCCCGGCCGGCCGGGTGCCCGTCCCACCGGGCCCGGTCAGCCGGGCGCCTGGCCTCCGTATGGTGGTCAGCCGCCTTACGGCCAGCCCTACGGCCAGCAGCCCACACCCGGTTACGGTCAGCCGCCCACGGGGTACGGGCCGCCGCCGGGCTATGGGCCGCCCGCTGGCGGGTACGGGCAGCCGGTCCAGCCGGGCGGATACGGCCAGCCGTCGCAGGGTCATGGTCAGTCGCCCACGGGGTATGGGCAGCCGGTCCAGCCGGGCGGATACGGCGCGCCGCCCGCTGGCGGGTACGGGCAGCCGGTCCAGCCGGGCGGATACGGCCAGCCGTCGCAGGGTCATGGTCAGTCGCCCACGGGTTATGGCCAGCAGCCGCCTCCGCCGGGTGGTTACGGCCAGCAGGAGTCTCCTCCCGGTCGTTGATCCGATGCCCCGGCGAGTGGTTCATGACGGTCGCTCGGGGGATGTGGCGTGGGGGATGCGGTGGGTCGACCTCTCCGGCTAACCATAACTATTCGTCCTACTTCGGGCATTTCCCGCGCCGACGACGGCGTGTTGTCCGCTGAGCCGCGCATCTGCGTGCGAGCGTCCTAACGTGCCCGCCTCCATGCAGCCGCCCCGACTGCCGCGACGCCTCACCGATCGGATCTGGCAGCGGGGCGGACGGCCCTTGGCGGAGGCGGTCGCCGCGTCGGCCGCGGGCCTGATCTTCATCGAATTCGTCGTTCTGGTTGTGTGGGGAGCCGACACCGGCTCCTCCACCGGACCCGCCGCGGCTCTGCGCGTCGGAGCCGATCTGTGGCTTGCCGCTCACGGAACGACGCTGCGGCTCCCTGACGGGATCATCGCGTTCCGGCCGTTGGGCCTCGCCCTCTTCCCGCTGGCCGCGGCGCTGAGCGCGGCGCATCGGCGGGCGAGCGCGGCATCACTGCAGTCGCATGCCGTGCTCAACCGGACGCCCCTGGGCCGAGCGTCGCTGAACCGGGTCTCGCTCGGTCGGATGCCGCTGGGCCGGGTGTCGCGGTTGCGGCCCGCACGGCTCGGCGGAGGGCGCCCCGCCGCTTCGGCATCGGACCCCGGGGACTCCCGCGGGGGCCGATGCCGGTCGGATGGCGCCGCCGGGGTCCCCTGGCGGGCCGTGGCGGGCGACGTCATCGGCGTTGTGGGCGCCCAGACTCTCTTCGTCGTGGTCGTCGCGGTCATCGTGCGCACGCATTCGGTACGGCCGACCCCCGGTTCCGCGGCGCTGGGGACGGCCGCGTTCGGGATACCGGCCGCCCTGCTCGGCGCGCTGGCCGGTCGCCATCGGCTGCGCACGGCATGGCGGATGCTGCCCGTGATGCTGCGCGTCCCCCTGCTGTCCGGCGCGGCGGCGTTCATGGCGCTGCTGGCGGCCGCTGCGTTCGGGGTCGCGCTGGTGCTCGCGGCGACCGAGCCCGAGGTCGCCGCAGCCGAGCGCTCGCTCGACGTGGGCGCGCTCGGGGGTCTCGGGCTCACGGCGACCCAGCTTGCGCTGCTGCCCAACCTGGTCCTCTGGGGTCTGTCCTACGCCCTTGGACCAGGATTTCGAACGGGTTCGGGTCTGGTCCGGGCGGATGTCGTCCGCCCGGCCGATCTGCCGGACCTCCCGGTGCTGGCGGCTCTTCCGCCGAGCGCGTTGCCCAGGCCCGGGTGGCTTGTGCTGGCGCTGGTGCCCGTCGTGGCCGGAGTCGTGCTTGCTGTCATGGTCCATCGGGCGATCCTGGGACGCCGCTCCCGGGCTCGCCTCCTGACCGTCCTGCTCGGGGCGGTGGTCTGCGGTGCCCTCGTGGGTCTGGCGGTCCAGGTATCGATGGGACAGGTCGGGACCGTGACGGGTCAGGGCAACCACTATGGTCCCTCGTCCGGATGGCTGTGCGGCCTGATTGCCGGGGGGGAGACCGCGCTTGTCGGACTCCTGTTGATCGGCGGCATCGACCTGGCGGCCCGTCGGGCCGAGCGGCCGTTCGTCGCCGACGACGCGGCGGCGTCCTCATGGTGGCGCCGGCTGCAGCCATCCGGCTCATGGTCGTCAGCCCGGCTGTCACGACGACACCCCTGACTGGCCTCGCGGCCCCGCTGTCGCGGCCTCGTCGAGGTCTGTCGGTCCGCAGCTTCCCGCCCGGCGTGGATCTTTTCCCGCCCGCTCCCTCCCCGCCCGCCCGGCACCCCGTCGGCATCCGAAAACTGTCCGCGCAGCCGGTTACCGTGACCGCACTGGATCATCTTCACGGAGGTCGTCGTGGCGGTCACGGTCGCCCGTATCCGGGCTGAAGCACTCCGCCTGCGGGAGCTGGGCTGGTCCTATCGTCGCATCGCCCGAAGACTGCAGGCCCGCCATCACCTGAGCGCGCTCGTCGCGTTCCGCCTCGCGCACGGCTGGACGCAGGAGGAGGCCGCACGCCGCTGGAACGAGCGGTGGCCCGGTTCTGGGCCGGCCAAGACCGGTAAGACTTTCTCGTACTGGGAGAGCTGGCCGGCCAAGGGCGGCCGGGCGCCTTCCACGCAGGTCCTGTCACGGCTGGCTGAGCTCTACCTGTGCCGGCCGGGTGATCTGCTGGACGGGCGGGACTACGGCGAACTCGACGAGGGCTTCGAGGGAGGGGCGGGCCCCGCAGCCTCCGTCGGGTGCACCTGCGCAGCAGGCGGCACGGAGGAGGACGGGTGTGCGGGGCTGCGCTCGTTGGCTGACAGGCTGTCGTCTCCGGCGGCCTGCGAGGTCCCGTCCGCCCAGGCCCTCGACGCGTGGCTGGCAAATCTCCTCGCCGGATGGGTCCCGGCGGCATGATCGGCAGTCCCGGGCTCGGGTGGCCGCCTGGCGGGCCGCGCCCGGCGGGCGCCGGTGCGCGCGTTTCCGGTGGGGAGCGGCGGAGCTGGTCGAGTCAGTACAGTCGGACCGGCCATTGTTCCGCCGTCGTCCGCAGGTGGCGGTTGCGCAGCGGGCGGCTCGTCGCGTCGCCTGATCCTGCTTACGGAGTGTGTCTGTGTCTGCTCGTCTCGTCGTACTCGCCTCGGGAGCGGGAACCACCCTGCAGGCGATCCTCGACGCAACCGCGGACCCCGGGTTCGGCGCGGCGGTCGTGGCGGTCGGCACCGACCGCTACGGCACCGGAGCGGAACGGCGGGCCCGGGCGTCGGGGGTCCCGGTGTTCACCGTTCGTCTCGAGGACCACCCGGACCGGGATGCCTTCAACGCCGCGACGGCCGGGCGGATCGCCGAATTCGCGCCCGATCTGTTGGTCCTGGCGGGTTACATGAAGATTCTCAGTGCCCGGGTGATCGGCCGGTTCCGGGCGATCAACACCCACCCGTCGCTGCTGCCTGCCTTCCCGGGAGCCACCGCGGTGCGTGACGCGTTGGCCGCCGGGGTGAAGGTCAGCGGGGTGACGGTGCACTGGGTCGACGAAGGCGTCGACACCGGTCCGATCATCGCTCAGCGGGCGGTGCCGGTTGAGCCAGGCGATACCGAGCAGACACTTCATGCACGGATCCAGAGCGTCGAGCGAGGACTGTTCGTCGCGACGATCGGCGGGATCGTGCGGGCCGGGAGCGGCGACTCGACCCCGGCCGGACATCGACGGGGCGAGCACGGGTCTCCCGCATCGGCAGAAGTTTGGGTACAGGAGGAATCATGACGTCATCGGGCGAAGGTGTGGCCGGCGAGGGCGGGGCTGTCCGCGGATCCGAACCCGGCGAAGTGGTCCCCACCGGGCGGCGGCCGCTGCGACGGGCGCTTGTCAGCGTCTACGACAAGAGCGGGCTCGACATCCTCGCGGAGGCGTTCCTTGCAGCCGACGTCGAGGTGGTCTCGACCGGTTCAACCGCCGACGTCCTGGCCCGTCACGGGCTGGCGGTCACACCGGTGAGCACCGTGACCGGGTTTCCGGAGGTGCTGGGCGGTCGCGTCAAGACGCTGCACCCCCACGTGCACGCCGGTCTGTTGGCCGATCTGCGTAACGCCGAGCACGCCGCGGTGTTGGCCGAACTCGACATCGCTCCGTTCGACCTGGTCGTCGTCAATCTGTACCCGTTCGCCGCGACAGTCGCCGCCGGTGCGAGCGAGGACGAGGCGATCGAGCAGATCGACATCGGCGGTCCGGCCATGATCCGCGCGGCGGCGAAGAACCATGCGTCGGTCGCCGTTGTCGTCGCACCCGGCGACTACGCCGAGCTGGCCGCCGCAGTCCGCGGATCCGGATATGATCTTCCCGTTCGCCGCCGGCTCGCCGCGAAGGCGTTCGCCCACACCGCGGCGTACGACATCGCCGTGTCCTCGTGGTTCGCCGGCGTCGTCGCGCCGGACGAGGTGGCGCGGGAGAGCGGATGGCCCGACGTGCTGTCCGCGCAGTGGCACCGTACGGAGGTCCTGCGTTACGGCGAGAACCCCCATCAGCGCGCCGCGCTCTACGTGGAGAGCGACGCCGGGGGTCGGCCCGGCCTCGCCTCGGCCCGTCAGCTGCACGGCAAGCAGATGTCCTACAACAACTACACCGACACCGACGCCGCCCGCCGAGCGGTGTTCGACTTCACCGAGCCCGCCGTGGCCGTGATCAAGCACGCCAACCCCTGCGGCATCGCGATCGGCGCCACCATCGCCGAGGCCCACCGCAAGGCGCATGCCTGCGACCCGGTCTCCGCCTTCGGCGGGGTGATCGCGACCAACCGTCCGGTCTCGGGCGAGCTCGCCGAACAGATCGCGGAGATCTTCACCGAGGTCGTCGTCGCACCGGCCTACGAACCCGCCGCGGTGGAGATCCTCTCTCGTAAGCCGTCGATCCGGCTGCTGGAGTGCCCGCCGCCGCCGCACCAGCGCGGGATCGAACTGCGCCAGATCAGCGGAGGCCTGCTCCTGCAGTCGCGGGACGCCGTCGATGCGCCGGGCGACGAGCCGTCCGGATGGACGCTGGAGGCGGGATCACCTGCGGACGGGGCCCTGCTGGCCGAGTTGCGGTTCGCCTGGCGGGCGGTGCGCTCCGTGAAGTCGAACGCCATCCTCCTCGCGTCCGGCGGTGCCACCGTCGGAGTCGGGATGGGCCAGGTGAACCGGGTGGACGCTGCCCGGCTCGCGGTGACCCGGGCAGGGGACCGGGCGAAGGGGGCTGTCGCCGCGAGCGACGCCTATTTCCCGTTCCCCGACGGTTTCGAGGTGCTCGCCGAGGCAGGGGTGCGGGCCGTGGTCGAACCGGGCGGGTCGGTGCGCGACGAGCTCGTCATCACGGCTGCCCGGGAGGCCGGCGTCACGCTCTACTTCAGCGGTGTCCGCCACTTCGCGCACTGACAGCGGGCCACCCAGGCCGGTGGCACCGGCGTGTGTTCCGCCAGCCATCGGCCGAAGCCTTTGTCGAGGAGGTCGTCGGCGGCCCCGGCACGCATGTCTTCACCGGCGCATGTCTTCACCGGAATCGGCGGCCCCATCGCAGATGCCCGTCCGTACGCCGATACTCCAGTTCGATCGAAGGAGCCGGCTCCACGGTGTCGCCGATGATCCCGGTCCCGGTCCCGGTGCTCGCCACGACGCCGGGTGCCCCCGGCCCGTCGGCGCGCGTGTCCGGTCGGGCACTGGGCAGGCGTCCGGGATGCCGGTCGACCTCCGGTAGATGATCGCTGTCAGATCGATGATCGGCTTGGGACAGCGATAATCTGGCCGCGCCGGGCCGGCCTCCCGTCCGCCCGTCCGCTCCGGATGGCCATGGCGGATCGGACGGCCATGGCGGATCGGACGACTGCTGATCGGTGCCCGGTCGTCTGTCCCCGGACGTTCTGTCCCGACCCGCCGGCAGGCTGGCCTCGGTCGATGTTCCGACCGGCTCTGGTGGCTCTGGTGGTTCGTCCGTGGCGCCGCCCAACGGCGCCGTGCGCCGTTCGGTGCCCTCACTTCACGAGGCGGCGTTCGCCTCCGCGGCCGCCGAGCCCCGGCGCCCGCTGGCGCTGCCGTTGGACGTCGTTGCCGTTGGGCTGGCCGCCGCCGCGAGCGCACCGCCGGGCTGGTCGCCGTTCGGCACATAGCGCTGGGCTACCCAGTCCAGGGCGTCGCGCCAGCTCGCGCCGTAGAGCACCGAGATCCGATCCGCCGTCTGCCTCGCCAGCGCCTGGACGAACACCCGGTCGTCGCTGTCCAGGTGTCGGGCGTCCCCGAAGGTCTCCCAGGCCCGGAACATCAGTTCCTGCAGCTTCTTGCTGTGTGGTGATTCGTCTGTCACGTCACGCTCCATCCCACTTGGGCACTGCGGCCGGAAGTCTGCCCTAAGCCTGCATGATGCCTATAGGTGGGGGTGCTGCATATTGTGCGCGTGATGTGTTCGGATGGGGTAATCGTATCCTTGGTTGCTGGCATGTGATATAGGGAGGTCATCCCCGCTTCAGCAGGTCGTGGCATCGAGCAGATCACCGTCGTGGAGGATCCGCCGCCCGACGGGCCGGCCGTTCACCCGGGCCACCCGTGCGCCGCCCCGGCGTGGCCCCGGCGCCGCCCCGGCGTGGCCCCGGCGCCGCCCCGGCGTGGCCCCGGCGCCGCCCCGGCGTGCGCCCGTGCGCCCGTGCGCGCCGATGCTGCAGGCGGCCTACCGTATGTCCGTAAGGACCGATGCCCTGGTTGGATTGGTGTTCGATGCATCCTGCACCCGGGTGGAAGTCGTCGCCGATGGCGGCGGGGACGCCACCATGTCCCGTACGGGACCATTGTCCAGCAGGAGATCTCGACCGCTGCCGGAGGCGAGGGTGACCGACGCGGTGCGCCGCTCTGGCCCGGCTCGACCCGGGGATGATCCAGGCCGCCCCGGGCCGGGGGGGCGGCACCGATCCGGCGGATATTCCGGCGGATATGAGGCGCCCGATCCCTGGGCGGAGCGGGCAGAGCTGCCGCCGCGCCGCGCTGGGGCGGAAGCGGACCGGCGGCGTCCGTCGTGGCCGGGCACCGCCCGCGTTGACGTCTTCCGTCCGAGCGAGGATCGTGACGAGCGCCTTCCTGCCGAGTATCGCGGGTTGCGCCGGTTCGACCGTCCCGTTCCGCCGACACCGGCCCCGCCGGCCGCCCCGGGTCAGCCCGGATCGTCCCCACCGGAGCGGGTCGCGGGCGACGGCATCCCATCGCACGACCCGTGGCGTTCGGTGTCCTCCCCGCTGGTCGGCCTCGGGGAGCACCGGAAGCCGGCGGTCGGTGCGGAGCCTGGGCCACCCGTGGCAGGGACCATCTCCGGATCCCGGAGAACACCGGTCCCAGCTGCCTCCCCGCCGCCACCCGTCACGCCCGGCGCATCCGCCGGGCCCGGGCCTGCCGGGCCCGGCAGGCGTGGCGACGGGGGCGGGATCGGCGGCTGGCTACGGCAGGAAGCCACCCTCGCGTTGGTGCTCGCCGGGGTCACCGTCGGGCTGATGCTGGTCTTCCAGGACAGATGGCGCCGAGGAATGGTGGTCGTCGGCGTGGTCCTGGTGATGGCCGCTTTGGCCCGTCTGGTGCTGCCGGCACGGCGGATCGGCCTGCTGGCGGTGCGAGGACGGGTCTTCGATGTGAGTATTCTCCTCCTGTTTGGAGTATCTATGATAATCCTCACATTCGCCGTTCCCTACGTCGGCCCGTGACGGGTTAGCGCAGGCCGGTCATGGTGCGCCGTATCGCCAGACGGGTCAGGGAACTCGTCGGGATCGTGCCGCGGCCCAGCCCGATCTCGACGAGCATGTCGTACAGCTCGGTACGGGTGCGGGCGGCCCGCACCGCCGCCTCCATCAGTGTGCGGCGCCGCCCGGCGAGACCGGCGAGCAGGGCCGTGTGCCGCAGATGCCGTCCCAGCTCCGCGTCGAGAGCGCGTCGGTAGACCCGGCCCGCGGCAGCCGGGTGCGCCGCGCGGACGGCGGCATGCCCGGCCAGCGACCCCGACAGCACCGCGTAGTAGATGCCCTCCCCGGTCAGGGGGTTGATCAGGGAGGCCGCGTCCCCGGCGAGCAGCACGGGACCGTTCGGCTGCCGGGGGCGATGGGTCGACAGCGGCAGATGATGGGCCCGCAGCGTGGCCGGGTGCGCCGGTGTCTCGGGCAGCATGCGGGCGAGCGTGCGACGCAGGACGGTCTTGGCACTCGTTCCGTCCGTCCCGCCGGCCAGCCGGGACCGCAGCATCCCGTAGCCGATGTTCGCACGGCCGTCGCCGATCGGGAACGACCAGGCGTAGGCCGGCCAACCCTCGTCGGTCATGTGGATGAACTGTTCGAGGGGGCCGTCGCCGAAGGCGACGTCGGTGTAGGCCCGCACGGCGATCGCCATTGCCCCGGGGGGGTTACCCGGCAGCCCGAGCCCGCGGCGTACCGCGGAGTTTGCGCCGTCCGCGCCGATGACGACCCGCGCCGTGAGCGAGCCGTTGACCACGACGACCGGCTCCCGTCCCCGACCGTCCAGGCGCGGCCGGTCGGTAAACTCCAGGGAGCGCACACGCCGCCGGATCAGCTGAGCTCCACGTGCCTGGGCGGCGGCCACGAGACGGGCGTCGAAGACCTCCCTGGGTACCACGTAGTTGGCTCGGGCCGAGGGAGTGGCCACCTCGGCGCCCCCTGGGGTGCGCAGGCGCATGCGGTCCACCGGCCGGTACCCGGCGACCGCATCGGTCACGCCGAGATCACGCAGGACGTCCAGGCCGTGTGGGGCGATGCCGTCACCGCAGGTCTTGTCCCGGGGGAACTCGGCGGCGTCGGCGATGACGACGTGTGCGTCCGGGCGTTCCCGCAGGGCGCCCAGAGCCGCTGCGCTGCCGGCCGGGCCGCCCCCGACGACAAGGACGTCAATCGTACGGGAAAGCAGGTCGACAGCCTCGTCCACGCGCACGATCGGGGTGGCGACGGTGATCGTGTCAGCATCCTTGACCGGCCCCGCCGTCACGTATCGTGGTCCTGCGGTTCCCGCGTTGTCACGTCTCTCCGCCCGTTCCCGCGGACCTGGGCCGTCTCCCGGGGCCACGCCGTCTCCCGGGGCCACGCCGTCTCCCGGGGCCACGCCGGATTCTCGGGTATCCGTGGGGGCGTTCTCTCCGGGGCGCTCGTCACG
>NZ_CDWWXA010000119.1:0-14790 GCF_977971845.1 Frankia sp. CeCAU1
GGCGGGGGCGTGGGACGGCGGTCCGGCGGGATGGTCTCCCGGCCCCCGGCCTGGGCCGGGGGAGGTGTCCCACGGGCGCCCACGCGCGCCGGACCGTTCCCCCGTCCGTCCTCGCGACGGAAGACGATCGTCGCGGTACCGAGCTCGATCTTGTCCCCGTTGACCAGCTTGACCTGCGTCGCCGCGCGACCGTTGACCAGGCTGCCGTTGGTGGACCCGGCGTCGACGTAGAGGAACTGCCCGTCGGGAAGCCGGCGTATCTCGCCGTGGCGACGAGACACACCGGTGTCGTTCAGGCGGATGTCGCACTCGACGCTGCGGCCGATCACGGTCGTCTCGGCGTCCAAGGGATACTCCCGTTCCCCTCCGCCCGTGGGCCCTCCCGGGGCCTTCGTGGTAATGACGAGGTGCGGGGTGCCGGGAACGCCCGGTCGGGGAGGGCGTGCGCGCCGTTCAGTCACCGCTCCCGGATCCGCGGCGGCCACGCTGCTGCGGATCCGGAAGACGCCGACATCGAGATCGGTGGCCTCGGACATCCGCACGGACACCGGGCCGACGAAGGTGTAACGCTGCTCGGCCGCATGCTCGCGAACCATCTCGGCGAGCTCGTCGCACAGCGCCCGGTCGTAGGGGGCGAGCCGGGCGAAGTCGCCGCCGGCGAGCTCGACGGCGAACTCGTTGGGCACCAGCACCCGGTTCGAACTGACCGCCCGCCGATCGTCGGTTTCCCGGGCCAACGCGCTGGCGATCTCGACGGGCTCGACTCCGCCCTTGAACACCTTCGCGAACGCACCCTCGACGAGGCCGCCCAGGCGCCGTTCGAAGCGTTGTAGCACGCCCATGCTCGACCTCCCTTCTCCCGGTCTGTGAGATCGTATGCCCCCGAGCGCGGACGTCCCACGGCTCGGCAGCTTGACATGTTCGCGACGGGCCCGACCCCCCTCCGTGAAGGACATCTCCGGCGTGGTAGCGTGTCGTCTGGTCAAGAGATAGTCCCACTCGGGCGAGTGGCGGAATGGCAGACGCGCACGGTTCAGGTCCGTGTGTCCTAGCGGACGTGGGGGTTCAACTCCCCCCTCGCCCACGAAAGTCCCCGGCTGCACGTGCTGCGCAGCCAGGGACTTTCGTCATGCTGGCCGGGGGGGGCGAGCCGCCCCCCGGGCCCCCGCGTTGCGTCTTCGGTGCCGCCTTGGTTGGTTGGGGCGCGGAGAGGCTCAGCCGGCGGGGCTGCCCACCGACGGCGTGGAGACATCCTCGGTGCGCACCGCCTCGATGCGCACCGCGTAGTCCTCGATCACCGGATTGGCCAGCAGGGTCGAGGCCAGGTGCTCGACCCGGGCCAGGACCGCGCCGTCGAGGTCCGTGCCCTCCTCCAGCTCCAGCTCGAAACGCTTGCCCTGGCGGACCCCGACGATCCCACTCACGCCGAGGCGCGGCAGCGCGGCGAGCACCGCCTGCCCCTGAGGGTCGAGAATCTCCGGCTTGAGCATCACATCCACCACAACCCTGGTCACACCCGCGGACACTACCGGTTGAGCGGCGTATGAGCCGGATCTCGCCCGCCTGAGGCGTACAGATCGTACAGATTCGGTAGGCGATCTTGGATAATGCGGGCTTCCCGGGAACATCGGCCCTTAAGCTCGGCTGGTGTCGTTCTGGCGGGCATCCGTCCCGGTCGTCGGGTTCGATCTCGATCTGACCCTGTTGGATGCCCGGCACGGCATCCGGGCGACCTTCGCCGTCCTGTCCGCCGAGACCGGGGTGGCGGTGGACGCCGAGACGGTCGTCGCCCGGCTCGGCCCGCCGCTGGAGACGGAGCTCGCCCACTGGTTCCCGCTGGCCGAGGTCGCGGCCGTGGCGGCCCGCTACCGCGAGCTTTACGCGGTCCACGCGGTGCCGGCGTCGCTGCCGATGCCGGCCGCGGTGGCCGCGGTGGCCGCGGTGCGGCGGCTAGCCGGCCGGGTAGTGGTCGTCACCGCGAAGAGCACGGCACTGGCCCGCGCGAGTCTGGACCGGATCGGCATCACCGCCGACGTGGTGGAGGGAGCCCGGTTCGCGCAGACGAAGGGCGAGGCCCTGCGCGCCCACCGCGTGGACGTCTTCGTCGGTGACCACGTCGGCGACATGGTCGGCGCCCGCGACGGCGGTGCTCTCGCTGTCGGGGTCGCCACCGGGCCCTGCTCGGCCGCCGATCTGCTCTCCGCCGGCGCCGACGTCGTCCTCCCCCGGCTGGCCGACTTCCCGCCCTGGCTGGTCGACGAGGCCCGGCGCCGACGACAGCCGGGCTGACGCCGCGACGCGGTCGGCCCGGCGGGGGTCCGCACCCCCGGCCGTGAGATCAAGGAACTACCGGGAGCGGGTGACGGGATCTGTCCGCGAACCGGTGCCGTCCCCGGGGTGGTCGGCGTCCCCGGGATGATCGGTATCCCTGCGGGCCCCGTGGTCGGGCGGATGTGGGTTGTTCACATAGAGATCGGGATCGCTCTCCTCGGGAATCCGGGATCGGGCGGCGGCGAGCACCCCCACCAGCGCCACGGCGAACCCGATGGTCAGTCCGCCGCCGGCGACGGCGTTCAGCCAGGTCGGCAGATTCTCGGTGCCCAGGAAGAAGGGGATCACCGCCGCCGCCGTGGCGACCAGACCGGTTCCGAAGAGCACGGCCCCGATCCGGACCAGCCGATCCGCCCAGGTCACCGGCGGCGGGGTCGCGACCGGAGCCATGACCTCGCTTACCGCACCGCCGGCCACGGGTCCGACCTGCCGGGACGAGGGTTTCGCCGACACGTGCGACAGCCTACGAGGATGTGTGCCGAACGGTGGGCCAGGCCACTGTCACGGGAGGGAGATGGGCGCACCCGACAGCCGATCGCTACCGAAGACGCACGCGACGTGCGGCCGACGGATAGCCTGGGAATCACTCATCTTCCGTTGCGTTGTCCTGTCGTTACACAGAACGAGGTCGCCCGTGCCCACCGGCAAAGTCAAGTGGTTCGACGTCGACAAGGGCTTCGGCTTTCTCAGCCGGGACGACGGCGGCGACGTCTTCGTGCACAAGGCCGCCCTGCCCGCCGGGGTCGACCGGCTGAAACCCGGCGACCGGGTCGAGTTCGGCGTCGCCGCCGGGCGGCGTGGCGACCAGGCACTGTCGGTCCGGCTGTTGACCGCCCCGCCGTCGGTCGCCAAGGCTGCGGCCCAGGCCGCGCGGCGCAGTCCGGACGAGCTGCACAGCATGGTCGAAGACATGATCAAGGTGCTGGACGACGTGCAGCGGGACCTTCGTCGCGGCCGGTATCCCGACCGGCGGACCGCCCAGCGGGTCGCCAAGGTCGTGCACGCCGTAGCCAACGAGTTGGAGGTCTAGGCCGGCGGCAGGAAACCGACCCGTCGGCCGCACCCGGTGCACACCGCGACCTGGGCGCCCGGTTCCTCGTCGGACGCCGCCAGGTGGGTCAGTGGCACCGGGCCACCGCACCAGGGGCAGAGCAGCCAGGGGCCGTCGACCCCGCGTGGGCCGGGCTCGGACGGACCGGATGTCACGTTTCCGCCAGCACAACGGTCACCCTATCCGCATCCATCGAATCCGCTGTCGAATCCGCTGTTCCCATCAGAACAGCGACACCGACCGAGCCAGCCACATCAATCGGGATCCGGGCATGAGCCGAGATCGAGCCCTTCATCAGATTGGCCACACTGGTACGCATCGGTTCACGATGCCTCCTCGGTTACGGCCTCATCCGCTGCGGCCTGCGCGCCGTGGCGGCAACACATTGTCGGGGAGCCGACCGGTCCCGTCGGCGGGGAGCCCGCGTGCGACTGGAAGCGTTGGCAGTGCGGCAGACTGCGAACGTGGACCAGACCGAACCATGAGCAGCCCCGCAGCCGGCCGCGGTGGCATCGCCGAGGGCCGTCCCACCTCCGCTGATCGGTGGAGGGCACGGATCGGCGGTCGGAACGAGGCGTCGGATCGGGATTCGAGAGGCATTCGTGTGACAAGCAGTGGACAGCGGTCGTGATCACAGCCGTGCGGTGCTGACCGTGGCCGACAACGCCGCGCGCATGGGTCCCGGCCGCTCCGAACCAGGTGATCCGCTCAATCCACACGAGCCCCGGTCGGTCGGCCCCTACGTTCTGCTCAGCCGGCTGGGGGTCGGCGGCATGGGCACGGTCTACCTGGCGAGGAACCGGGCCGGACGGCGGGTTGCCATCAAGGTCATCAGACCGGACCTGGCCGCCGACGAGGAGTTCCGCCGCCGGTTCCGGGCCGAGGTCGAAGCGGCACGCAAGGTCGCTCCCTTCTGCACCGCCGAAGTCCTGGACGCGGATCCGAATGCGCCCGCGCCATACCTCGTCACCGAGTTCATCGACGGCGTCCGGCTGGACATGCAGGTCGACAAGGGCCCGCTGACCTCGTCGACCCTGACCGGACTGGCCGTGGGGGTCGCGACGGCGCTTACCGCGATCCACAGCGCCGGCCTCGTCCATCGGGATCTCAAGCCCAGCAACGTGATGCTCTCACTGTCCGGGCCACGCGTGATCGATTTTGGGATCGCGCAGGCCCTTGAGGGCGCGAAGGCGAAGCCCACGGCATGGGGCTTCGGCTCCGCCGGGTGGATGGCGCCCGAGCAGGTGCACGGCCAGCCCATCGGTCCGGAGGCGGACGTCTTCGCCTGGGGCATCCTCATTGCCTACGCTGGTACCGGCCGCCACCCGTTCGGCGACGGTACGGACATCGACCTCGGCATGCGCATCGTCGGGTCCGCCCCGGACCTGCGCGGTCTGCCGCAGCCGCTGGTCGGCCTGGTCAGCGCGGCCCTGGCCAAGCATCCCGACGACCGGCCGAGCGCCCGGGACCTGCTGCTGCGGCTCATCGCGCAGCCACCCTCCCGCGGTACCGGTGCCATCGGCGAAGCGATGGGTCAGGCCGAGGAGCTCCTGAGCAGAACCGGCGAGGTGCCCCGCGCCGCCCCGACCCGGATCGGCCCGGCAACCTCGGCTCCCGCGCGTCAGGTCCACTGGAACGCGGGCGCTCCCGCCGCCCGGGTGGGCCAGGGACCGGGACAACCACGCCAGGCACCACCGGGGCAGTCCGGCGCGCACAGCCCGAGGGGACGCCCCGGCCCGCGGCCCGCCCAGCTGGGCGAGCGGATGGGCGGGCAGGTCCCCGGCGCACCGCCGGGGCCGTGGTCCGGCCAGCCTCCCGATCGGCACGGGCCGGTACCGGGCGAGCCCGGCGCGCCGTACCCGTCCTTCGCCCAGCCGCCGCCGGCCCGCGGGCTCGATCGCAGGCGACTCGTCTGGATCACCGTCATCGTCCTGGGCGCGCTGATCGCCATCGCGGTCGTGGTCAGCCTGCCCGGAAAGAGCGGCCAAAATGGTTCCGCGGAACAGTCGGCGGCCACAACCGTCCCGTCGCGCTCCACCGGTCCGAGCACGGCACCGGGTCCGGCCAGCGGCCTGAACCGCCCCGTCACGGATGGCCAGCTCGAGTTCATCGTGGATTCCTTCCGATGCGGGCAGACCAAACTCGGTGACGGACTGCTCGCTCGGCACACGGACGGCCAGTTCTGCCTGGCCCACGTGACCGTGCGCAACATCGGCGACTCCACCCGCACGCTGGTGACCTCATCCCAGTTTCTGTGGGACGGCGGCGGCCGGCACAGCGCCGATTTCCTCGCCCGCTTCCAGCTGAGTAACGAGGATCTGTGGGATTCGATCAACCCGGGTGACCTCAGAGCGGGCACCATGGTCTTCGACATCCCACGGGACGCCACGGCCCAGGAGCTGGAGCTGCACGACAATCCGGTGAGCGCAGGAGCCCGCGTTCCCGTCCCCTGACGGTGGCCGACCAACCCGGCGGGCCGATCTCCAGTTAATGTCACCCTCGATCCGAACGGACCCGAAGCGGGGCGAGCACTTCCCACGGGTTCCGAACCGTCGAGGTGGGGAGTCCGGTGCGAAGAAGCGGTGTCGGTCCAGATCGTCACGGACCCGGTCGGCCCGGTCGGCCCGGTCGGCCCGGTCGACCCGGCGGAGCCGCGGCCCTCGCCATCCTCGCCGTTTTCGTCCTCGTCGGCGGCCTGACCGGTTGCAGTGACCTTTCCGACCAGACCGGAACGTCCAACCGGGTTGGTGCCCCGACCGCCAGCGGCTCGGCGCTGAAGCTGCTCGCCACCCTTCCGATCAAAGCGGAGGACAACTCTCCCAGGTACCGCCGGGACGAGTTCGGGCCCGCCTGGTCGGACATCGACGACAACGGGTGTGACACCCGTAACGACATTCTGCGGCGAGATCTGCGCAGCACCACCATCCGCAGATCGGACGGCTGCACGGTGCTGACCGGCGAGCTCCGGGATCCGTACACCACCAGAATCATCCGTTTCGACCGTGGACGGAACTCTGCCAGCGTGCAGATCGACCACGTCGTCCCCCTGGCGGATGCGTGGCGGACCGGCGCGCTCAACTGGACCGCTCGGGAACGGCTCCAGTTCGCCAACGATCCGGAGAACCTGCTGGCCGTCGACGGTCCCACGAATCAGCGCAAGAGCGATCACGACGCCGCCGAATGGTTGCCGCCGAGCCCGGGGGAGCAGTGCCCCTACGTCGCGCGCCAGGTGGGATTGAAGGCCCGTTACCGCCTGTGGGTCGTCCAGGCGGAGGCGGACGCGATGCGCGCCGTTCTCCAGAAGTGCCCGAACCAGCCGGCACTGGGGCTGACCCCGAGCGGCTGACCGGAAGCCCGCGGCGCTGAATCATCCGAGAAATGCGGAGCAGCCGGCGGGGTCGGCCCGGGCCCGGCGGGGTCGGCCGGCGGTTCTCAGCGGACGGTGGGCGCGGCGCCGCTCTCGCTCACCATCGGGCGGCCGTGCGCCTGCCAGGAGAGCATCCCGTCAGTCAGGTTGCGGACCTGCCAGCCGCCCTGCCTGAGGTAGTTGGTGACGGCGGCGGACCTACCGCCCGAGCGGCACACCACGACGACCTCGCGTTCCCGGGGAACCTCGTCGAGCCGGGCGACCAGTTCACTCATCGGGATGTGCAGCGCGCCGGCGATGTGACCGGCGGACCACTCGTCGGGCTCCCGCACGTCCACCATCAGTGGGGCACCGTCCGCGGAAAGCTCGACCGGTAGCTCCGCGACGCCGACAGCCGGTATCTGATCGGTACTCACGTCTCCATCCTGCCATCAGGACCCTCCGAGGGGGCTTGCGGTTCAGCGCAGCGGCCGCGGAAGCACGGGGACGAGGTCGGCGTCGGCGGCGCGGGAGAGCAGGGCCTCGACGGCGGCGAACCCTTCGTCGCCGAGGTCGAGGCTGAACTCGTTGACGTACAGCTGGATGTGGGCGTCGACGACGTCGGGCGTCATCTCCTGGGCATGGGCGAGGACGTAGTCGGCGCTGGTGGCGGGATCGGCGAAGGCCGCGGCGACGCTCGCCCGCACCGCGGCGGACAGCACCGGACCGTCCAGCCCCCGGCGGGCGAGGATCGCGCCGAGCGGAACGGGCAGCGAGGTCTGGCCCTCCCACCAGTCGCCGAGGTCGACGAGCGCCGTCAGTCCGTAGGACGGGTAGGTGAAGCGGGACTCGTGGATGACGAGCCCCGCGTCATACGCGCCATCGCGGACGGCGGGCATGATCTTCTCGAAGGGAAGCACGTCGACGTTCGTCACGCCCTCGTCGGCCGCCCACAGCCGGAACAGCAGGTAGGCCGTGGTGCGGGTGCCGGGGATGGCGACCCGGGCACCGCGCAGGTCCGACCGCCCGGCGGTGAGGACGAGTGGGCCGCAGCCGCGGCCCAGGGCCCCGCCCGCCGTCAGCAGCTGGTACCCGGTGAGCAGCCACGGCAGGGCGGCATAGGACACCTTGACGAGGTCATCCCGCCCGTCGGCGGCCCGGGCGTTGAGGACGTCGATGTCGGCGAAGGTCACCGACACCTCGGGTGCTCCCGGGACGAGTCCGTGCGCGAGGGCGTGGAAGGCGAACGTGTCGTTGGGGCAGGGCGAGATGGCGAGCGAGAGCGGACCTGGAAGGTTCGAGGTGGTCGCCCGGCCAGCACCCATCTCAGTGCTCTCCTGTCCCGTGGTGGCCGCTGTTCTCGTGGTGGCCGCGGGCACCCGGGTGCCCGGCCGGGATCGTGGTGGAGACGTCGTTCGCGGTGGCCACCGGTGCGGCCGTCACCAGACCGTCCGGGTGGGTGACGAGTGCCGCGGCGGCCGTGCGGAGGCTGGCCAGCGCGACCGGCAGGTTCCAGCCGGACCGGTCCCGGCGCCCGACCGTGTTGCTGATGGTACGGATCTCCACCACCGGGACGCCGAAGGCCCGGGCGGCCACCCCGACGGCGTACCCCTCCATCGACTCCGCCACCGGGTCCAGCCGCTCGGTCAGCGCCGTGGCCCGACGCTCGGTGCCCGTCACCGTCGACACGCTGATCACGCTACCCGTGACGATCCGCCGACCGGTGACGTCGAGCACCGTGCCCAGGCGGTGGACGAGGTCCGGATCCGGGACCACCGTGGACGAACCGAGCCCGAGATCCTCCAGGCTCAGGAACGACCCCGCGGGGTTCGACGAGTGGGCGAGGCCGCCGCGGGGTGCCGGCGCGCCGTTGCTGTGGAACCCGAGATTGCGGTCCATCTCGCTGATGCGGCCGATCGGCGGAGCGGGCGGTTCCTCGTCAAGGCCGGACTCCGCGCCGAGGTCGGCGGCGACGATGCGATCGGCGAGGACGATGTCCCCGATCTCCGCCCAGCCGCGGAACCCACCGCCGATCCCCATCGCCACCACCAGGCTGAACGGCTGCCCCGCCGCGCTCGCCACCGACAATGCCACCGCGGTGCCCGCCGCCGCGGCCGGGCCGCCGGTGCCCGCCGCGAGCACCGTCACCGGTCCGCGTCGCCGGCCCACGTAGGGGCCCAGGGTGGAGGTGGTGAGAAGCTGGCGGTCCCATTCGGGGGACACCAGGCTGCCCGGTCCGACGGGGGTTCTGGTCCGACCGCTCGACCAGCTGCCCATCAGGCCGGCACACACCGCGTCCGCTTCGGCGGTCACCGCGGTCACGATCAGGGTACGGCTCACGATCAGGTCCGGATCATGATCTGGGGACGTCCTCGTCTGTTGTCGCATGCTGTCGGTCGATTTACCCGAACACCACCGCACCGGACGGTTGGGTAACAGCGCGGGATTTTCGATGGGGTGCAAATCGGACTTGTTGCCGGACCTTAGCATCGCGGACGACGCTGCGTGGTCCCGGTGGGGAGGTGTGGCACGCTGCGCGCACGGTGTATCCCCGTTCGGGGGCTGGTGTGCGCGGGTCGTTGGTTCCGGTCCGGCGGTGGAGTTGCCAGCGGTGGGTCAGGGCTTGAAGGTGACCAGGAACGGCCAGCTTCCCGACGCCTGGTCGCTGGAGCTGCCCGCCTCGGGAAGCGCGAACACCACGAGCAGGGCAGGCGTGTTCTTGGCGGGAACGTACCGGTAGTGCGTCTCGCTGATCTTGTCGGTCACCCGCTCCCTGCCCAGGACGAGGAAGTAGCCGCGGTCGGCGACCGACGTCGGCACGTCGATGTTGATGGCGCTTCCGGGCCTGACCGTGATGTGCGGCGGTGATACCGATTTCTGGATCACTGTCCCGTCCCGCTCGTACTGCGCGGCGTTCGTCCGCACGAAGTGTCCCCCGGACTCCATGGTCACCAGGGGAGTCGGTCGCTCGCAGCCGCTCAGGCCGAGGCCGACGACGACCGCGGCGGCGAGAGCTGCGGCGAGCCGCCGGAACGGGAGACGGCGGAGGAGGTGGGGCGTGCGCACGGTCGGAGGGTATCGCCGCCCGTGCGGTGGCGTCGCTCGCCGTCAGGGCCTTCAGCTGCTGGCCGGTGGGCACGGTGGCCCGGGTCACGTCGCTGGTGTGCCGGATCAGTTCCGGCGCCGCCATCGGAGGCCGCGGGCCGTTCGTCGACGGTCAGGCCGGGTCGGACCGGTCGGATCCTGGAGCGTCGCCGGAATGGGGAGTGGGGCCTGCCGCCACGGGTCGGCCGGTGGCAGCGGCGTTGACGCGGTCGCGTGGGCCGACGGGGGCATGGGTGCCTGCGTGGGCATGGGTGTCGGTGTGGGCATCGGTACCGGCGGGGGCATGGGTGCCTGCGAGGGAACCCCTGGGTGACCGAGCGGTTTCGTTGTGTCCGGATCGTTGTGGGCGGGTGGGCGGTTGCGGGTGTCCGCGCGGAACTGGGCGCGGGCGGCCAGCCGGGACTGGCGCAGCGCGCCGGCCTCCACGAACAACGTGATCCCCATCGCCGCCGCGGCCACCGCGAAGCCGACCGTCCCGGGCATCTCGATCAGTCCGAGGCCCCCGCCGGCGACCCAGGCCAGCTGCAGACCGGTCTCAGAACGGGCGAACGCGGAGTTGCGGGTGGTCTCCGGGATGTCCCGCTGGATGATCGCGTCCAGCGCCAGCTTCCCCATCGATCCCGCCATGGACGCCAGCAGCGCGGCGACCAGCGAGGTGAACTTGGTGTAGGTGATTGCCGCACCGAGGCATCCCCCTGCCGCCAACACCAGCGCGAGCATGAGGATGCCCTCGGGACGGCGCCGGCCGAGCCGGCCGCCGATGAAGACTCCCAGGCCGCTGCCGGCGCCCGCGCAGACCGCGAGCCCGCCCAGCCACAGGTTGTTCCCGCCGTTGGTGCGCAGGAGGAACGCCAGATAGAACGTCAGGAAGCCGACCAGACTGCGTAGCACCAGGGCGGCGCGCAGCGCCACCGGCAGCGTGCCGAGGAACGCCCGGATCCGCGCCCCGACACCGCGCCGGGCCACGCTCGGGGGAAGCGGCCCGCGCAGTGGCTGCTCACCGGCGGCGGAGTCGACGTGCCCGGGCAGGTTGAACGCCAGTAGGACCCCGGCCATGTAGACGAGGGCACAGATTCGCAACACCCAGGGATAGCCGACGAAAGGGATGGTGGCGATGCCCAGCCCGACGGGTGCCGCGACCGCCCCGGCGACGATGTTTACCAGCGAAATCCGTGAGTTGATCGTGACGAGCGTGAGTTCCGCCGGGGCCACCCGGGGAATGACGGCGCTGCGCGCGACGCCGAACCCGCGGGAGAGCACGAGCAGGCCGAGCGCGAGGGGGTAGACGGCCAGCCCGTCGAGTGCCCCCGCGAGCTGCCACGCCAGCAGCCCGCGGCCCAGGCAGATGGCGGCGAGCGCCGTCCGCCGACCGTAGGCCACCCGGTCCAGCAGTGGACCGATGACCGGCGCCAGCAGGGCGAACGGCACCATGGTGACCAGTAGGTAGAGGGCGACCTTCGACCGGGCCTCGCCCGACGGGACGGCGAAGAACAGCGAACCCGCCAACGCGACGGTCACCAGCGCGTCCCCGGCGGCGTTGACGAACGACAGCTCCGTCAGCGACGACAGCCCCGACCGGTCGGCGTCATTGCCGCGCACACTCGCCCGCAGCCGGCGCAGGCTGTTCACCACTGTGCTGCCCAGGTTCACCCTGCCCAGTGTCCTCGTCCTGGACCGGCGCCGTCCTGGACCGGCGCGGCGCCGTCCTGGACCTGCGCCACTACGACCACGTCGGGCGGTGGATGGGTTCGTGGGTGAGAATACTTCCCGTGGATGCTCCCGATGTTCGTAGGACGGTCCGGTCCGGGCGGGAGCCCGTGGCCGATCCGACCTGTGCGGCCGCCGTCGACCTGGCCCGGCAGGCGGCCGTCGAGGAGGCGGGGTCCGCGGCGGAGGTCGGTGCGCATCTCGGCGTCGAGAGCGAGGGGGACCGCCTCGTCCTGCACCGGTTCGCCTGCCTGGCGCGGGCCTATCCCGGCTGGGTCTGGACAGTGATCGTTACCCGGGCCGCGCGGGTGCGCAAGGCGACGGTCGACGACGTCGTGTTGATGCCCGGGGACGGGGCCATGCTGGCGCCCCCGTGGGTCCCCTGGTCGGAGCGGCTGCGGCCGGGCGACGTCGGGATCGGGGACCTGCTGCCGACCGCCATCGACGATCCTCGGCTCGCGCTGCGCACAGAGGACGCCGAGGAGTTCGTCGACACCGACGTCTTCCTTGAGCTCGGTCTGGGGCGGGCCCGGGTGCTGTCCGTGACCGGGCGGGAGGAGGCGGTCGAGCGCTGGTACGCGGGTCCCGCCGGCCCGGACGCATCCATCGCGAAGGTGGCGCCCGCATCCTGCCTGACCTGCGGATTCCACGTGCGGCTCGCGGGTGCGCTCGGCCGGATGTTCGGCGTCTGCGCCAACGAGCTCGCACCGGACGACGGCCGGGTCACGTCGATCGACCACGGCTGTGGGGCGCACTCGGAGGCGCTGGTGGCTCCTTCGGCGCATCCCGAACCCGTCCTGTTCGACGAGGACCCCTCCGACCTGGAGCCGATCGACGTCGAGCTGGTGGGTGTGGCCGCCCATCCGCCGGGTTCGGTGGACGACAACGGGGCGGGCGAGACCGCGGACGGCCCGGGACCGGAGCCCTACGGCCACTCCTGACCGGCCTCGCCCGCCGGGACTTACTCGGATTCATCCGGACGTACTCGTGTCTAGGTGAGCCGGCCGAACAGCGCCGGCAGCGTTCCCTCGTGCGCCGCGCGCAGCTCGTCGAGGCCGACGGTGAAGGCGTCCTGTACGTCGAGGGTGTCCCCGTCGACGACACCGACACGCCGCCACGGCAGGCCCCGCACCTCGCACATGTCGGTGAAGCGCAGTTCCTCCGCGCGGGGCACCGCGACGACGGCGCGGCCGGCCGACTCGCTGAACAGCTCGACGAACGGGTCCGATCCGGCCGGCAGGATGATCCGGGCGCCGTGCCCGCCGCGCAGGCACGACTCGACGAGCGCCTGGGCGAGCCCACCGTCGGAGAGGTCGTGCGCGGCGGTGAGCATGCCGTCGCGGGAACCGGCGACGAGGATCTCGCCGAGTAGCTTCTCCCGGGCGAAGTCGACGGCCGGCGGCTCGCCGCCGAGATGGCGATGCGTCACCCACGCCCACTCCGAGCCGCCGAATTCGTCGGCGGTCTCGCCGAGCAGGATCAGGACGTCCCCCTCCTCGGCGAAGCCGATGGGCGTCCGGCGCGTGACGTCGTCGAACAGGCCGAGCACCCCGATCACCGGGGTCGGATGGATCGGCGTCGAGCCGGTCTGGTTGTAGAACGAGACGTTGCCGCCCGTCACCGGGAGGCCGAGCCGCCGGCAGCCCTCGGCGAGGCCCGCGCACGCCTGGGCGAACTGCCACATCACCTCGGGGTCCTCTGGGGAGCCGAAGTTCAGGCAGTTCGTCACCGCGATCGGCACCGATCCGGCGGCGGCCACGTTGCGGCACGCCTCCGCCAGGGCGAGCTGGGTGCCGGCGAACGGGTCGAGCCGTGCGTACCGTCCGTTGCCGTCGGTGGCGAGCGCGATCCCCAGGCCGGTGGCCGCCGACAGCCGAAGCACGCCCGCATCTTCCGGCTGGGCGAGCACGGTGCCCGCCTGCACGTACCGGTCGTACTGGTCGGTCACCCAGGCCCGCGAGCACAGGTTCGGGGAGGCGACCAGCCGCAGCAGGGTCTCCCGCAGCTCCGGCCCGGTCCGTGGCCGGGCGAGCCGGGCGGGCGTGGGTGCGTCCGCCCGGACCAGGTCGAAGTCGACCGGGCGGCGCAGGGGGCGCTCGTAGACCGGGCCATCGTCGGCGAGTGATCCGGGCGGAACGTCGACGACGACCTCGCCGTGCCAGCGTACGGTCAGCCGACCGCTGTTGGTGACGGTGCCGATCCTGGTCGCGAGCACACCCCAGCGTTCGGCGAGGGCGAGAACCTCGGGCAGCGCCTCGGGCGTGACGATCGCCAGCATGCGCTCCTGGGACTCGCTCGCGAGGACCTCGTGCGCCGCCATTGACGCCTCGCGCAGGGGCACGAGGTCGAGGTCGACCTCCATGCCGCCGGGCTGGCCGGTGGCGATGCCCGCGGCGGTGGTCTCGGTCAGCGCGCAGGTCAGCCCGGCGCCGCCGAGATCCTGGATGCCGGTGACGAGCTTGCGGTCGAACAGCTCCAGGCAGGTCTCGATCAAGATCTTCTCGGTGAACGGGTCGCCGACCTGCACCGAGGGTCGCCGGGCCGGGCCGCCGCCCTCGTCGAAGGTTGCCGACGCCAGTATCGAGACGCCGCCGATGCCGTCCCGGCCGGTCCTGGCGCCGAGCAGGACGACGGCGTTGCCGACCCCGGTCGCCGCCGACGTCTGCACCCGATCGACCGGCATGACCCCGACGCACAGGGCGTTGACCAGCGGGTTACCCGCGTAGGTCGGGTCGAAGACGACCTCGCCGCCGATGGTGGGCAGGCCGAGGCAGTTGCCGTAGCCACCGATGCCGGCGACGACCCCGGGCAGGACCCGGGCGGTGTCCGCCGTGTCGGCCTCGCCGAAGCGCAGCGGGTCGAGCACGCCGATCGGGCGGGCCCCCATGGTCAGGATGTCACGGACGATGCCGCCCACACCCGTCGCGGCCCCCTGGTACGGCTCGACGAAGCTGGGGTGGTTGTGCGACTCGATCTTGAAGGTGACCGCCAGCCCCTCGCCGACGTCGACGACGCCCGCGTTCTCCCCCATGCCCACCAGCAGCCGGTCCGTCGACGGGGTGTCCCGGAACTGCCGCAGATGCACCTTGGAGGACTTGTAGGAGCAGTGCTCGCTCCACATCACCGAGTACATCGCGAGTTCGGCGTCGCTGGGCCGGCGACCGAGGGTCGCGATGATCCGGGCGTACTCGTCGTCGGTGAGCCCCAGCTCCTGGTAGGGCTGCTCGGCGGGGGGACTCACGGAGGTGGC